>CAIJMB010000071.1 GCA_903821715.1 uncultured Flavobacteriales bacterium | reverse complement strand
GACAAGCTCATTGGGGAGGGTATTGTGACCAACGAGGCTGGACTCCGCGCGAAAATCAAAGAAGAACTGACCCAAATCTACCTGCGCGACGCCGAGCAGCACTTCTTTAACCTCGCCAGCGACAAGCTGACGGACACGAAGTTCAAGCTCCCCGCGAACTTCCTCAAAAAGTGGATGACCACCGCGGGCGAGAAGCCATTGAATCCGATCGAAGTCGAGGCCCAGTGGCCCAACACCGAGAAGGCGATGCGCTGGCAGCTCATCGAGTCGAAGCTCGTCAAGGACCATCACATTCACGTGCACCGCGAGGAGCTGATCGACTTCGTCACCGGTGAAGTCATTGCCCGCATGCGCCAGTTTGGCCGCGAAATGACCAATGAAGAGGCGCAGCCCATCGCGGTCAACCTCCTTCAGGAGCGCCAACAGGCCGAGCAGTACTCGGAACAACTTTTGCAGCGTAAATTGATGCAGTTCGTGCTCGGCGCATTTGGTAAAAAAGAAATCAAATCGACCTACGCGGACTTCATTAAAGAAGTAAATAAATCTAAGAAGTAAGCCACCATGGATTTCGGTAAAGAATTCAAGCGCTACGCCATGCTCGATAAGGGCGTGAGCAGCATGCATTTTGAGCACTACGTTGACAACTCACTGACGCCCTACATCATCGAGGAGCGCCAGCTCAACGTGGCCCAGATGGACGTGTTTTCGCGCCTGATGATGGACCGCATCATCTTTCTCGGAACCGGAATCAATGACCAGGTAGCCAACATCGTCCAGGCGCAGCTCCTCTTTTTGGAGTCGGCCGACGCCAAGAAGGACATCCAGATTTACATGAACAGCCCCGGCGGCAGCGTGTACGCGGGCCTGGGAATCTACGACACCATGCAGGTGGTGGCCCCTGACGTTGCGACCATTTGCACCGGAATGGCCGCCTCGATGGGCGCCGTACTGCTGTGTGCAGGAACCAAGGGCAAGCGTTCAGCGCTCAAGCACAGCCGCGTCATGATTCACCAGCCCATGGGCGGAGCCCAGGGCCAGGCCAGCGATATGGAGATCACCCTTCAGGAGATCCTCAAACTCAAGAAGGAGCTGTACGAAATCATCGCCAACCATTCTGGCCAAGAGTTTGACAAGGTGGAGCACGATTCAGACCGCGACTACTGGATGACCTCAGAAGAGGCCAAGGCCTACGGAATGATCGACGAAGTCCTCGTCAGCAAGCCCCGCGGCTAAGCCCCTGCGTCCATGACCGACACCAACCAGTGCTCATTTTGCGGCCGCCCGTCGACCGAAGCCGGACTTCTGGTTTCAGGCCTCGACGCCCAGATCTGTGCCAACTGCATCGAGCAGGCCCACCACATCCTCGAAGAGGAGTCTGACGACGCCGACAGCTCGGCCCTCGGGTCGATGGACCTGCCCAAGCCGTCCGAAATCCGCGCCCGTCTCGACGAGTACGTGATCGGTCAAGAGGACGCCAAAAAAATCCTCGCCGTAGCCGTCTATAACCACTACAAGCGCGTCCTTCACGGCGGCGTGGGTGACGAAGACCTCGAGAAGTCTAATGTCATCATGGTGGGCGAGACCGGCACCGGTAAAACGCTTCTGGCCCGCACCATTGCGCGCATGCTGAAGGTTCCGTTCGCCATCGTCGACGCGACCGTCCTGACCGAGGCCGGCTACGTGGGCGAAGACGTTGAAAGCATCCTCACCCGCTTGCTTCAGGCCGCCGACTACAACGTGGCGGACGCCGAGCGCGGAATCGTCTTCATCGACGAAATCGACAAAATTGCCCGCAAGAGCGACAACCCGTCCATTACGCGCGACGTGTCGGGCGAGGGGGTGCAGCAGGCCCTCCTCAAGCTCCTCGAGGGTACCAAGGTGAACGTTCCGCCCAAAGGTGGCCGCAAGCACCCTGACCAAAAGTTTGTCGAGGTCGACACGCGCAACATCCTCTTTATCGCGGGCGGAGCCTTTGACGGAATCCAACGCCACATCGCGCGCCGCTTTAACACCCAGGTCGTCGGTTTTACCGGAACCACCCACCGAGTGGACGTCGACGAAAACGCCTTTCTGAAGCACGTGACGCCCCAGGACCTCAAGGCCTTTGGCCTAATCCCTGAGCTCATCGGACGCCTCCCTGTACTGACCTACCTCGAGCCCCTCGACCGCGTTGCCCTGCGCCGCATCCTCACTGAGCCCAAGAATGCGCTGATCAAGCAGTACGAGCGCCTCTTTGCCTTAGACGGAATCGAGTTCAGCATCGACGACGACGCCCTTGACGCCATCGTCGACAAGGCCATCGAGTTCAAGCTCGGAGCTCGCGGCCTCCGCGGAATCGGCGAAACCATTCTCACCGACGCCATGTACGAACTGCCCGAAAAGGTGCATGTGACGGCGGATATGGTTCTCCAAAAGCTATCGAAGCAGTCTGCGTAATCCTGCAACGCTCCGCGTTGCAGCAAGTTACTGGTTGCTAGTTACTTGTTCGACCGTAGGCGAACAAATGAATACGCGAATGCATGCCGTTCGTCCGCCGAGTGGTCGTCGCGCTCGACCTCGGTGAACTGATCGAGGTACTCTGGGAACCACGTGTCGGCCCCCTCAATCTGAGTATGTACCACGGTGGCGTAGAGCACGTCCACCATGGGAAGCGCAAGTCGGTAGATTTCACCTCCGCCCACGATGAAGCCGTTGGCCCCCTCGAGGGCGGCAATGGCCGCTTCGACCGTGGCGAATACCTCGACACCTTCGGCGGACCAGTCGGTCTGGCGGCTCACCACCATGTTGCGGCGCCCAGGCAAGGGTCGGCCTAGCGAATCGTAGGTCTTGCGGCCCATGATGATGGGGAATCCGCGCGTCTTGTCCTTAAAAAACTTCAGATCGTTGGGCAGGTGCCACAGCAAATCGTTTCCGCCGCCAATGGCGCGGTTCAGGTCGTGGGCAACAATGGCGTAGAGCATCAGACGGCGACCGGAGCCGGTATGTGCGGGTGCGAATCGTATCCGACTAATTCAACGTCTTCGTAGCGGAAGTCGAATAAACTCTTGACCGACGGATTCAACTTCAGCGTGGGCAGGGCGCGCGGTTCGCGGCTGAGCTGAAGCTGAACCTGCTCCATATGGTTGGAGTAGATGTGGGCATCGCCCAAGGTGTGCACAAAGTCGCCTACTCCGAGGCCGAGGTCCTGGGCCATCATGTGAATGAGGAGCGCGTACGAGGCGATGTTGAACGGAACTCCCAAGAAAATGTCCGCCGAGCGCTGGTACAGCTGGCACGACAGCTTGCCGTCCACCACGTAAAACTGAAAAAAGGCGTGGCAGGGGGGGAGCGCCATTTGGTCAATGTACCCCGGGTTCCAGGCCGAAACAATGTGGCGTCGTCCGTCGGGGTTGCGGCGAATGCCTTCGAGTACGTCGCGAAGCTGGTCCACCGGGCCGTTCGGACCTGGCCAAAAGCGCCATTGGTAACCGTACACTGGGCCCAAATCGCCCCACTTAGCGGCAAAATCGACGTCCACAGCGATGCGCGTGGCGAACTCCTTCATGTCGATTCCGTCGTAGTCGGCAGACTTCGAATAGGTGGCAAACGGCCAATCGTCCCAAATTCGGACCCCGTTTTGGCAGAGGTAGCGAATGTTGGTGTCGCCCGAAATAAACCAAATCAGCTCGTGGAGGATGCTCTTGAGGTGCAGCCTCTTGGTGGTCACCATCGGGAAGCCCTCGGCCAAATCAAAGCGCATCTGGTGGCCAAACACGCTTCGGGTTCCCGTGCCGGTTCGGTCGGATTTATCGATGCCCTCGCGGAGCACTCGGTCCATTAATTCGTGGTACTGGCGCATAACTCAAAGGTACATTGGCTCGTTGGCTCGTTGGCTGAGATTGGCTGAGATTAGCTCGTTAGCTCTTTAGCTGAGATTAGCTCGTTGGTTCGCACCAAGTGCCCCTTACGCTTTAGCTCGAAGCCAGAAACTGACAACAAGTAGCCAGCAGCCAGCAGCTAACGAGCCATCCTTGCCAACTTTACTAATTACAGGAGCAGCGCGACCAACGTAGCCGTAGTCAGCGACGCAGCGGTTCCTCCCAAGACGGCTTTGAAACCAAGTTCGGATAGGTCTTTGCGACGTTCGGGGGCGAGTGAGCCGATTCCGCCGATTTGGATTCCGATGGAAGCAAAGTTGGCAAAGCCGCAGAGGACATACACGGCGAGGGTTTGGGCGCGGACGCTTGAAAGTGTACCCGCCTCCATCATCTGGCCCATAGTGACGTACGCGTAGAACTCGTTGAGCACGGTTTTTTCTCCGAGCAGCTGACCGACGAGGGGTGCCTCGGCCCAGGGGACGCCGAGCAGCCAGGTGAAGGGGCCGAGCAAGAGTCCGAAAATAGCCTGAAGGTTGAATTCTGAGTATCGACCGCCCGACCAGGTGGCGACGAGTTCGTTGAGGCCGGTCCACGACCCGAGTCCGTTGGATAAGAGGCCGTTAAACAGGGCGATCAGTGCGGTGAAGACCAAGAGCATCACGCCGACGTTGGCGGCCATTTTAAAGCCGTCACTGGTTCCGTTGGCGATGGCCTCGAGCCAGTTGCCCTTGCGCTCGATTTCGACGTCAGCGAGGGCCACGACGGGTTCGGTTTGCGGAACCAAAACCTTGGCAATCCACAAGGAGGCCGGAGCGTTCATGACCGAAGCGGTAAGCAGGTGGCGGGCAAAGAAGACTTGGCGCTCGGGATCGGTTCCACCTAAATAGCCGATGTAGGCGGCCAGCACGGCTCCGGCGAGTGTGGCCATTCCGCCAACCATCAGGGCCATGAGCTCAGAGCGTGTCATCGTCGCGATGTAGGGCTTGACCAGCAGCGGAGCCTCAGTTTGGCCCACAAATACGTTCGCGGCGGCGGCAAGGGTTTCGGCCCCGGACAGTTTGAGGGTACGCTTCATCACCCAAGCGAATCCGCCGACGACACGCTGCAGGATTCCGAAGTGAAAGAGGAGCGAACTGATGGCGCTAAAGAAGATAATTGTTGGAAGTACCTGAAAGGCAAAGAGGTAGCCAAAGGTGTCCACGCGTCCTACCAGGTCGCCAAAGAGAAAGAGCGAGCCCTCGCGGGTGTAGCCGAGCAACGCCACGAAGCCCTTGCCCACGGCGTCAAACGCCGACGAAACCCATGAGAGGTGCAAGATGGCAACGGCCAGCACGAACTGTAGCAAAATCCCTTTGGCAACGAGCGTCCAGTCGATGGCGCGACGGTTGGACGAGAAGGCGAACAGAATTCCGATCAAGAGGGCAAGGCCCGCGACGACGCGTAGGTAATAGTCCAAGATAAAAAAGCGATTAAAGTGCGTTAAGGTGGGTTGAAATTAGGCCAAAATCAGCCACGCTGGGTCAATTCGTCGCGGATTCGTGCCGCCAACTCATAGTCTTCGTTAACCAGGGCATGCTCGAGCATAGCTTCAAGTTCGTCACGGGTTGCGCGCGCCAGAGCGGGGTCCTCGGCGGGGGCTGGCGCTTTGGCGCCGGTGGCGGCGGAACGCGTACGCGGTTCCTTAGGCAGTTTGGGAGCTGCACCCTGCTCGGCCTCTAGGCCGGCCTGAACCATGACCTCGTCGGTCGCGTACATCGGGCAGTCCAAGCGTACGGCCAGTGCGACGGCGTCCGAAGGGCGGGCGTCCAAAACTTGGCTTCCCTCAAAGTGAAGCTGGGCATAAAAAACTCCGTCTACGAGGGCGTGAATGACGACGCGTTCAAGTACCGCTCCGTGCGCCGACAGCGCCTGCGCAAAGAGGTCGTGCGTCATCGGCCGCGGCGGCGTCGACATCTTGTCGAGCGCAATTGCAATGGCCTGGGCCTCAAAGGCTCCGATCACGATGGGCAGTCTACGCTTGTCTACTTCGGCCTCGAGCAGAAGCGCGTAGGCACCCGTCGGGCGCTCGCTGTACGTGAGTCCCTTGACAGTTAACGTGATGAGCGCTCCCGACACGGCTTAGTTCAAGTGCGCCTTCAGCGCCGCGGTCAACCGCGGAACAATATCAAACGCATCGCCCACGATTCCGTAGTCGGCGGCTTTAAAGAATGGAGCCTCGGGGTCGCTGTTGATCACCACGATGGTCTTCGAGCTACTCACCCCGGCGAGGTGCTGAATGGCGCCAGAGATGCCGATGGCGATGTAGAGCTGCGGATTCACTTGGATTCCGGTTTGGCCAACGTGCTCGCGGTGCGGACGCCATCCGATGTCACTCACGGGCTTCGAACAGGCCGTAGCTGCGCCCAAAACTTGGGCGAGTTCTTCGATCATCCCCCAGTTTTCAGGGGCCTTCATGCCGCGTCCGGCCGAAACCACACGCTCTGCCTCGGGCAGCGCGATGGTGCCGCTGGCGAGCTGCTGCTCGACCACGGTGGCTCGGGAGGCGGCTGATACGTTGCGGTCCTCAAACGCGGCGTCGCTTCCGGCGGAATCTTTGACGCCCAACGCGTTCGGAACCAGTCCGATCACCGTGCGAGCGCTGCTGCTCTCGCAAACTTCGATACCCTTGGACGAGAAGGCTCCGCGCACCACGCGCACGGGGCCAAACGACTCGGGAAGCGCAGTGACGTTGCTGATCACGCTGGCCTCGGCACGCACGGCGACGGCACCCATGAGGGCGCGGCCGTTGGCGGTTCCGCTAATGACAATCATGCTGGCATTGAGCTCTTTGGCTGCGTCGCCGAGCAGAGCGGCGTGCTGGGCCGTCTCGAACTTCTCGGGGCCGTGCAGGTGAAGGACCTTGTGGGCTCCGTAGGCGCCGAGCGACTCGACGGGGGCTGTGGCGGGGCCAACGACGACGGCAACTGCTTGGCTGCCTTGGGCATTGGCGCAGGCCGCGGCATACTGCACGGCTTCGAACGTTGACTTTTTGAACTGACCGTTCCAGGTTTCGGCAAAAACGAGTACCATATCGTGGGGTGTGAGGTTGCTAGTGACTAGTAGCTGGTTGCTGGTTAAATGACTTTCGCTTCTTCGTGAAGCTTTTTGACGAGCGCGTCAAGGTTTTGCGCGTCGATCATCTGCACCGCGGACTTGCCGGCGGGCTTGCTGAACGAAACGGGGGCGGAACCTGCGGTGGCTCCCGTCGGGGCCTTTACCACGAGGGGCTTGGTGCGGGCCGCCATGATGCCGCGCATGTTGGGGATGCGCAGTTCGGACTCTTCGACGAGGCCTTTTTTGGCTCCGAGTACAGCGGGCAGGGCGATGTCGAGGACTTCTTTGCCTCCGTCGATCTCGCGGCTGGCCTTGGCGCGGCCGCCGGCGGGGTCAAATCCGATGCACGGCGTGACCACGGGCCACCCGAGGATTTCGGCGAGGGCGGACGGAACGATTCCGCCGTTGTAGTCAATAGATTCTTGACCGCAAATGACTAATTCATAGGCACCTTCTGAAACCACCGATGCTAGTTCACGCGCAACTTGAAGGGGGTCAGAGGGCAGGGCGTCGACGCGAACCGCGTCGTGCGCGCCGATGGCGAGCGCCTTGCGGAGCGTGGGCTCGACCGAGGCGTCGCCGACCGTCACGGCAGTGACGGTTCCGCCCAACTGCTCATTGAGCTGCAGGGCGCGGGTAAGGCCGAACTCGTCGTACGGATTGATGACGAACTGGACCCCGTTGGCGTCGAGGGCGCGGGCGTCTGAAGTGAACTGAATTTTGGCCGTCGTGTCGGGTACGTGGCTAATGCAAACGAGGATCTTCATATCAAGGATTGCGGCGAGGCGGTTTGTACCTCGTGCGATGGGCAAATTTAGGGTCCGACGGCGTATTTTTGCGGACCTTAAACAAGTATAAACGAATGCGAACGATTCAATTCCGTGAGGCCATTGCCGAGGCGATGAGCGAAGAAATGCGCCGCGACGAGACCATCTTCTTGATGGGCGAAGAGGTGGCCGAGTACAACGGCGCCTACAAGGCCTCTAAGGGTATGCTCGACGAATTCGGTCCCAAGCGCGTGCTTGACACGCCCATTGCCGAGCTCGGATTTGCCGGAATCGGCGTCGGAGCCGCGATGAACGGCCTGCGCCCCATCATCGAGTTCATGACGTTTAACTTCTCGATGGTTGCCATTGACCAAATCATCAACAACGCCGCCAAAATGCACCAGATGTCGGGCGGTCAGTTCACGATTCCGATCGTGTTTCGCGGACCCACCGCCAGCGCCGGCCAGCTGGGTGCGACCCACTCGCAAGCGTTTGAGAGCTGGTACGCCAACTGCCCGGGCTTGAAAGTGATTGTTCCGAGCACCGTATACGACGCCAAGGGCTTGCTTAAGGCCGCCATTCGCGACCAGGACCCCGTCATCTTTATGGAATCCGAGCAGATGTACGGCGACAAAGGCGAGGTGCCCGAGGGCGACTTCATCCTGCCCATCGGCGTGGCCGACATCAAGCGCGCCGGAACCGATGTCACCATCGTGTCGTTCGGCAAAATCATGAAAGTGGCGCTCGCCGCCGCCGAAGAGTTGGCCAAGGACGGAATCAGCTGCGAGGTCATCGACCTGCGCACCGTGCGTCCGATCGACTACGATACCGTGATCGAGTCCGTGAAAAAGACCAACCGCCTGGTGTGTGTCGAAGAGGCATGGCCGCTCGGCAGCATCAGCACCGAGATTAGCTACATGGTGCAAAAGCGCGCCTTCGACTACCTCGACGCTCCGGTTATTCGCATCACGACTGCCGACACCCCGGCTGCCTACGCACCGACGCTCATGGAGGCATTCTTGCCCAACCAAGCGCGCGTCATCAAGGCGGTCCGCGAGGTGATGTATGTAAACAAGTAAATTTTTTGAAATCCGGTTATAACCGAACGCCTGAACCACAGTTTTGTCCGGATATAACCTGATTTCAAAATTTTTCTCAAACCCCGTATCTTCGCGGCCCTGAAATTTTACCCCAAAATCCATAACCAAACCACATAACGAGCTAATAATATGGAAATTCAGTACCTCATTCCCCTCCTTGGCCTCGTCGGCCTAGTGGTCATGATCTTCAAAGCCATTTGGGTCGGAAAGCAAGATTCCGGAGACGCCAACATGGTCGAACTCGCCGGCTACATCGCCCGCGGATCGCAAGCCTTCCTTCGTGCCGAGTGGCGCGTACTGGGCGTGTTTGTGGTCATCGCTGCCGCCTTGCTCGCATGGTCTGCTGAACTTGAGGCCGTTGCGGCCCACACCGACTGGGTCATCGCCGTGGCCTTCGTCATCGGAGCCGTATTCAGCGCCTTCGCCGGATGGATCGGAATGAACATCGCCACCAAAGCCAACGTGCGCACCACCCAGGCTGCCCGTACCTCGCTGGCTCAGGCACTCAAAGTATCGTTCACGGGCGGAACCGTCATGGGCCTCGGCGTCGCCGGCCTCGCGGTCCTCGGCCTCGGAACCCTCTACATTGTCTTCACCGGAATGTACGCCAACGTAGCTCAGGCCCTTGAGGTCCTCGCCGGATTCTCTCTCGGTGCGGAATCTATCGCCCTTTTCGCCCGCGTAGGTGGCGGTATCTACACCAAGGCTGCCGACGTGGGTGCGGACCTCGTGGGTAAAGTCGAAGCCGGAATCCCCGAAGACGACCCCCGCAACCCTGCTACCATCGCCGACAACGTAGGTGACAACGTGGGTGACGTTGCAGGTATGGGCGCCGACCTCTTTGGCTCGTACGTAGCCACCATGCTTGCCACGATGGTCCTCGGCCGCGAAGTCGTGAGCCAAGACAACTTTAACGGAATGGCTCCGATCCTCCTGCCGATGGTGATCGCCGGACTCGGAATCATCTTCTCGATCATCGGCACGTTCTTCGTTCGCATCAAAGGCGAGGACAGCAGCGTCATGAACGCCCTCAACTTGGGCAACTGGAGCTCGATGGTGCTCACGGCGGTGTCGTCGTACTTCGTCATTCAGTACATGCTTCCTGAGACCATGAGCTTTGAGCGCAGCGGTTCCGAAGCCCTCGTCATCACCAGCATGAATGTGTTCTGGAGCATCATCCTCGGCCTCGTGGTCGGAACCCTGATGAGCATCGTCACCGAGTACTACACCTCGATGGGTCGCCGTCCGGTGGACAGCATCGTGCAGAAGTCGGGTACGGGTCACGGAACCAACGTCATCGGTGGTCTCGCCGTGGGCATGGAGTCGACCGTACTTCCGATCATCATTCTCGCTGCAGGTATCTATGGATCGTTCGCCCTCGCCGGCCTCTACGGGGTAGCCATTGCTGCCGCGGGCATGATGGCCACTACGGCCATGCAGCTCGCCATTGACGCCTTTGGTCCGATCGCCGATAACGCGGGGGGAATCGCCGAGATGAATCACCTCCCCAGCGAGGTACGCGACCGTACCGACAACCTTGACGCCGTGGGCAACACTACTGCCGCTACGGGTAAAGGATTTGCCATCGCATCTGCGGCCTTGACCGCCTTGGCGCTCTTCGCGGCCTACGTAGGTCTGGCAGGCATCGACGGCATCGACATCTACAAGGCCGACGTGCTTGCGATGCTATTTGTCGGAGCCATGATTCCGTTCTTCTTCAGCTCACTCGCCATCAGCGCGGTGGGTAAGGCCGCCATGGAGATGGTGCACGAGGTGCGCCGCCAGTTCCGCGAGATTCCCGGAATCATGGAAGGTACCGGCAAGCCCGAGTACGAGAAGTGTGTGGAGATTTCGACCAAAGCTTCGATCCGCGAAATGGTTGCTCCGGGCGCGCTTGCCTTGATTGCTCCGATCCTCGTTGGATTCACCATGGGCCCCGAGGCCCTTGGCGGCCTGCTCGCGGGTATCACCGTCAGTGGAGTCCTCATGGGGATGTTCCAGAACAACGCCGGTGGCGCTTGGGACAACGCCAAGAAGAGCTTCGAAAAGGGAGTGGTCATCGAAGGCCAAACCTTCAAGAAGGGTAGCGAGCCCCACAAGGCAGCCGTTACAGGTGATACCGTGG
Organism: uncultured Flavobacteriales bacterium; assembly: GCA_903821715.1. Lineage (GTDB taxonomy): Bacteria > Bacteroidota > Bacteroidia > Flavobacteriales > Schleiferiaceae > TMED14. The sequence goes on along the minus strand of CAIJMB010000071.1, from coordinate 20,849 downwards.
GTGATCCCTTCAAGGACACTTCAGGTCCGTCGATGAACATCCTCATCAAGTTGACCTCGATTGTGGCCCTCGTAATTGCTCCGTTTATCGCGATCGGTGGCGCTGACCACACTGGAGAGGGTGGCCACAACGCTCCTGCAACCGAGCAAGCAGACCACGTGTGCACGCCTGAGTGCATGTCAAGCGGAACCTGCCCTATGCACCAAGAGGCTCCGGCCGAAGGCGCTGAGGCTGCCGAGGGCACCCAAGCGGCTCCCGCCGAAGGCGACGCCGCGGCCCATAGCTGCACCAAAGAGTGCATGGCTGACGGAGCCAAGTGCCCGCACCACGCGTAAGTGGCTTGCATACATACAGCAAAGAGGCCTGCCGTGTGGCGGGCCTTTTTTTATAGTAAGGTCTCCTGATCGTCCACCACGTACTGGCGGATCGACTCTACTTGACGCTTTAGTTTGGCGACGTAGCGGTCGCGTTCCGCCTTGGCCACTGAAGATATTTCGGTGGAGCGGGAGCAGACTTGCTGGATCCACGCCATGGTAGTTTCGGCAAACGCCGGTTGGCTGGTTTCGATGAAGTTGAACGTGTTGTAGCTCAAAAACGTGCGCGGCCCCGAAGGGTGCTCGAGGACCACTCCGTTGTTTCCGAGCGACAGCTCACTCAAGAAGAGTCGGAAGGGGGCACCCACTGCAGCGTTTTTACTTGGTACCCACTTGCGCCCTGCCTCAGCCTGCGCCCACAAGCGGTCCGCTAACATGTCCAGTTCGGCAAGTAGACTTAGTGCTAAATCTCGCGACTTAATCAGCCCCGTGTCCCACAGAAACTGAATTTGCTTAAGGGTGCCATAGAAGCACATGGGGGTCCAGATTTCGGTTCCCGGTATGCCCGCGTAGGCTTGAGATACCACCTGGCGTGCTGCCTCTCGCTCGGGCGGAAGCTCAAAGTCGTCCAATACAAATCTTTGAAATTCAGGAATCCCGATGATGCTTCGAGCCCAATAGTATGTTTTAAGGCGCGCCATTTCGGGCATTTGGTAGATGTAAAACAGTGGAAAATCCATCGCTGCGTAGTACATGTGCAGGTCTTCGCGCTGCTTCTCAAGGTCCAGCATTCGGTCGACTACTCGCTTGGTATACTCCGCATAGTCGGCCAGGGTCCGGATGGGTTTACCCGCGTCAAATTCGACGCGCTCGTTACCCTCTTTGAAGAGGTAGTCGAGTGAAATGTCGTATTTGCGCGAAACGCTTACAGCTTCATTGAACGTGAGCGCCGTTTCACCGCGAATTCGGCGGTACGCGGAATCGATTCCAATGCTAAGCAACTCTGCGAGCTCTTCGGCCCACTGAATGCGCTGCGGCAGCCGTGAACGGGCGTGCTCGAGAAAAAGTACTTGTGCGCTGCGGTCCATGTCGCCAAACTAACAAAAGTTTGGCTAATCCAATACTTCGGTAAGCACAGGATCTTGTCGGTTTTGGGCCATTGCTTCGGTCAAAAGTTCCTCTAAAACGGTCAGGTCCACGTCCGACAAACGTTTGATGTACAGGCAACCTGCACCCATTTTGAACTTCCCAAGCCTATTGAGCCAGAGAGCAAGGGGCTCTTCGCCGCCACCCAAACTTAGGTATAGACTGAGGGCTGAAGCGCGGGGAGCAAACCCGAGCCCGAACCACGAACCCTTTCGGCCCGAAGGGTAGTGGTAATTGAATCGTCCGTAACCTACAATTCCGCTCCATAGCGTCGGCTCATAGCCAGTTACGCGCCGCATCATCGCATCGAGCACCAGACTGTCGGCCCGCATTTGGGGCTTAGTCAGAGCATTGAAAAAATCCTCGACCAATTCCGCGGACGGCTGGGTCTTGTTCTCCTTGGCCATTCTACTGAATCATTCCGGCTGCCACGGTGGTTCCGCGCACAGGGTCAACCAAGATAAATCCGCCCATCACGCGCTGGCTGGTATAGGTTTCGGTGGTCGGAGCTGTCGCGCATCGCACCACCACTTCCGCAATTTGGTTGGTTTCGAGGTGACCATTACCGGGCTCGTAGGCAAGGGTTTCAAGGTTCAGAACCCGCTCGACCTCGGCAATCATGGCCTGGCCGTGGCCGCCGTGCGCGCGAAATTCATAGCGCAAACCAGGACTGTGCCCCTTGGCGTCGAGCCAGCAAAGCTTGGCTTTTAATTCGGCTCCGCGCTGTGGTACGGAACCTGCGGTCAATACGCTTCCGCGGGCCACATTGACGTCGCGGTCAAGGGTCAAGACCACGGACTGGCCGTAGTGGGCCTCTGGCAGCGCCTGGTCGCCCAAATAGATGCCGTCCACGATCGCCTCAAGCTCTTCGGGCCACACGGTGACGCGGTCGCCCACGGCGACGCATCCGCCCGCCAAGCGTCCGGCATAGCCCCTAAAGTCATGGTGCTCAGTCGTGCGCGGCCGGATTACGGTTTGTACGGGGAAGCGAAAGTCGCTGAGCGCCTCCGGAACCGCCGGCTCAAGGGTCTCGAGCAACGCCAGCAGGGTAGGGCCGCTGTACCACGGCATGTGGGCCGAGGGATCGACCACGTTGTCGCCCACGAGTGCCGAAAGCGGAACAAAGTGAACCTCAGGCAAGCCCGCGGCCAGACGGACAGGCTCGTAGTCTGCGCAGACCTTGGTGAAGGCGGCCTCGGCGTAGTCCACCAAATCCATTTTGTTGACGCACACGATAACGGCTTTAAGGCCCAGTAGGCCCGCGATGAAGCTGTGGCGGCGGGTTTGCTCCACGACTCCGTGGCGCGCGTCGACCAAGATGAGGGCGGCGTCGGCAGTCGAGGCCCCGGTCACCATGTTGCGCGTGTACTGCACGTGGCCCGGAGTGTCGGCCAAAATGAAGTTGCGGCGGGGCGTCGCAAAGTAGCGGTAGGCCACGTCGATCGTGATACCCTGCTCGCGCTCGTCCTTGAGTCCGTCGGTCAGAAGACTCAGGTCGAGCTCGGTTCCGCGGCGTTTGCTGCTTGCGGCCACGGCGTCAAGCTGGTCAATGAACACTGACTTGCTGTCGTACAGCAGGCGGCCGATGAGGGTGGACTTTCCGTCATCGACGGATCCGGCGGTAGTAAATCGCAACACGTTCATAATCAGAAGTATCCTTGTTTTTTGCGCTCTTCCATCGAGGATTCGCTGCGCTTGTCGTCTTCTCGGTTGCCGCGCTCGGTCTGGCGCAGGGTTTCGACCTCGGCGATGATTTGGTCGAGGGTCACGGCGTCGGATTCGATTCCGCCCGTGATGGTGATGTCGCCCAAGGTGCGAAAGCGGATCATTTTTTCAGTCGGAACCTCAGTGGGCCGCAGCGTAATGAATTCTGAAACCGGCAACCAGCTGTTGCTGCGCCATATGACCTGGCGAGGCGCGGCGAAGTAGAGTGATGGTAACTCAATGCCCTCGCGGCGGATGTAGTGCCATACGTTCATTTCGGTCCAGTTGCTGATCGGGAACACCCTGAAGTGCTCGCCGGGCTGCTTGGCTCCGTTGAAAAGATTCCAGAGCTCGGGTCGTTGGTTTTTCGGATCCCACTGGCCAAACGCATCGCGGTGGCTGAAGAAGCGCTCTTTGGCGCGGGCCTTCTCTTCGTCGCGACGTCCGCCGCCGAGCAGGCAGTCAAGCCGTTCGCGTTCAATGGTTTCAAGCAGGGTGACCGACTGTATACGGTTGCGGTTGCCGAGCGGACCGTGCTCTTCTTGAGCGGTTCCGCGGTCGATCGACTCTTGAACGCTGCCCACAATCAGTTCGGCCCCGAGCGAAGCGGCATAGCGGTCGCGGAATTCGATAGTCTCTGGGAAGTTATGCCCGGTATCTACATGCACGAGGGCAAACGGAATTCCGGCAGGCGCAAACGCCTTGCGCGCCAAGTGGCTGACGACGATGGAATCTTTGCCGCCGCTGAAGAGAATCGTGGGTCGCTCGAACTGTGCGTAGGCCTCGCGAATGACATAGATGGCTTCGGCTTCGAGTTCGTCGAGAAAGCTGGGGTTGTACTTCATAAATACTTACAAACGGGTAGTAAATGCGTCAAACCACTGAAGCACGTGAGCGGCGCTTTGGGTCAAGGTCTCTGTGCCACTAGCCACAGTTAATTCGGGGGCAAGCGGAGCCTCATAAGGTGAATTCACCCCTGTAAAGTCCGTGATGAGCCCGGCCTGAGCCTTAGCATACAAGCCTTTAACGTCGCGGGTGGCACAGACCTCCACCGGGGTGTTGACGTAGATTTCGGCAAAGCGCTCAGGGCCGATAATTTCCCGTGCTCGGGCGCGGTCGCTCCGGTACGGGCTAACAAAAGCGGTGAGTACGACCAGGCCGGTGTCGGCCATCAGTTTGGCGACCTCTGCGATACGACGAAGGTTTTCGTGGCGGTCTTCAGCACTAAATCCAAGGTCTCCGCATAGTCCGTGGCGCACGTTGTCACCGTCGAGGAGCACGGTTTTGATTCCGCGACCATGGAGTTCGGCGTCGAGTGCGTTGGCTAAGGTGCTCTTGCCACTGCCGCTCAGGCCGGTGAACCACAGCACGCATCCGCGCTGGCCCATGAGGCGTTCGCGGTCGGACGTGGACACGCTCAGGTGCTGGGCGACCACGTTGGGAGAATGTTGGTGAATCAAAGTATCCAGGTCAAATAGGTAAAGACAATGGAGAGGTAGATCAGTGTGAGTCCGCCGCCCAATTTGAGGTAATCTCTGTTGCTGTAGCCTCCGGGGCCCATCACCATGAGGTTCGTGGCGTACCCAGCTGGAGTCAAAAATGCGGCACTCGCACCGAATGCAAGCGCGAGCATTGCGGGGGTTGATTCGAGATAGCCCCCTTGAACCGCAGCCAGCCCCAATGGAAATGCCAGGACCACAGCCGCCACGTTGGTCACGAAGTTGGTCAAAACTGTGGTGGTCAATAGAAGCACGGCAATCCACAACCATTTTGGGCTATCTGCGAGTCCAGGGACTAGGGTTTCAAGGCCTCGCTCAAGCATTCCGCTTTGCTGCAGGGCTGCAGAAAGTGCAAGAGCCGAACTCAAGGTGACAATTAATTCCGGATCTAATCCCCGTCGCACATCGGTCCAACGGATCCACTTGATGGCGCCCAAAAGGCCCAGCCAAAGTCCGAGGGCCGCTAGAGGTTCAAGTAGACTCGTTGCGGTACACGTACCTAACAAGGCAAGACTGCCCCATGCAAGGACTCGTTGAAGCGGTGTAGAGACCTCGGGTGCGGCGGTTTCGCTAAGCACATAAAGCAAGCGTGTCTCGCTTGCCCGTTCCTTAAACCGTGGACCCGCGACCAGCACCAGCAAGTCGCCCGCCTGAAGCTCAATGTCGCCTATTCGGCCGCGCATGCGTTCACCTTGGCGTCGAACCCCGACGATGGCTGCATCTAAGCGCTGGCGAAACTGGCTTTCGCGCACGGCGCTTCCAACCAAACGGCTACCCGGCGGAACCATAGCCTCCACAAGTGGTGCTTCGTGGGCCCGGTCAGTCATTTCGCGCTGCGGAAGAACCAAGCCTGTCCGCGCCCTAAGTAGTTCGTCCACCTGGCTCAATTCCCCCGCAAAGAAGAGTCGGTCGCCAGATTGAAGTACTTCATTGGGAGCTACTGGTGCAATGAGTTGGGTTCCCCGTTGAAGCTCCACGAGGTACAGTCCCATAAGTTGCCGAAATCCAGCCTGTTCGACGCTTTTTCCAACCTCTGGTGCGTCCTTGGCTAACTTGGTTTCTACCGTGTATGGTCGGTCGGTTGCAGATTCTTCTTCAGCGCTCCCCCACGACATACGTCCCCCGATCCAGGCCATGTACACCGATCCTGCCCCGAGGACGGCGAGCCCCGGAACCAAAAAGTCCAGCGTTCTCAGTCCATCAAGCCCTGCGTCGCGCACCAAACCGTCGAGTACGAGGTTGGTAGAGGTTCCGATTAGGGTAACCACTCCGCCTAAGGTTGCCGCGTAGGCCATAGGCAAGAGTACGGCCCCCGGTGAAATCCCTTTAATGCGGGCCCAGCGGCGCAGTGGACCCATGAGCAGAGCAACTACCGCTGTATTATTCAGCACGCTTGAAATCATTCCGGTGCCCAGAAAAATTCGAAGCCTACCAAAACTTGACGGCTGTGACGGCATGAATCGGCCGATGGTCAAACGCTTTTCAATTGCCACCGAGGCTACCATTAAAAGCCACAAAATGAGCAAGCTGGGATTGGTCGCTGACGCCAGCCACTCGGCCGGAGGAAGCACGCCGATGGCGACCAAGGCAAGTGCTCCTCCTACAAAGGCCCAAGAAGGCCGCACGCCTCCGAGAAGGAGTGCCACCACGCCTAGGTACACTGTACCCATAATCCACGATTCCATGGCGCGAAGTTAGTAAATGCCTATCAAATTAATAGGTGTTTAGCGCATGCGCTAAGTCAAGCTTGTCAGCCATATTGCGAATTATGCCAGAACGCGTCATTCGGTTATAACCGGATTTTACTTTTTTAATTCAGTTGCAAATCACATATATAACTGAAAAACAACATTTTAATAAAACCGAGCATCAGGAACGGAGTAGTACGGCAAACGAGCGAACGAGCTAAATTCGCAGCATGCAACGCTTCAAAATTCCAGCGCTCTTCGCGCTCGCCTTTGGTCTAGTCTACGCTTTCATTTTTGACACCAAACTCGACATGGGCGGTGACAATGCGGGCTACTACATCTTGGGTCAAGCCTTAGTTCAGGGTGAGGGCTACACCAACATTCACATGCCGGGGACGCCGCCGGCCAACCATTTTCCGCCGGGTTACCCCGCACTATTGGCCGTGGCAATGCTGGTTGGCAAAAGCTTCACATGGCTCAAATTGGTGAACGGAATCCTTTTTGGCGCGGCACTCTGGTGGTTCCGCGGAATCGCCGAAAAAGCCAGCGGGTCCAAAGCGTTGGCGTGGGCTGCTGTGATTTTGGTGGGCCTCAATAGCCACCTGCTGCGGTCGAGCACCATAATGATGAGCGAAATCCCCTACACCGCCGCGTCCATGTTGGCTCTGTGGACGTTGCTGCGCTGGGATCCGGAATCCAAGCCATTCTACAAATCCTACGACTTTTGGCTGGTGGTGGTGCTCGCTTCGGCCGCATTCTACATCCGCACGGCGGGCATCGCATTGGGTGCCGGAATTGGACTCTACCTGCTCTTCGAGCGCCGCTGGGCCGCCGCAGTGACCTTTGGCGCAAGCTTCTTTGCCCTTTACGCCCCGTGGGTACTTCGCGGTCGTGCCGCCGGAACCAAATCGACCTATGTCGACCAACTTCTTTCAGTCAACCCGTACCGACCTGAAGAAGGGCACGTAGATGCTGGCGGAATGTGGGACCGCATCACCGAAAACGCCGCGCGCTACCTCGGTCAGGAACTGCCCAACAGCATGTTTCCGGTCCTCAAGGTCGACTACAACCCCGAAGCCCCCATTACCCACTACCTCATTGGCCTGGTGCTACTCGCGGCGATTGCGTACGGAATCGCGCGCCTCCCCAAACTTCGCTGGCTGGTAGCCGGATACGTCCTTGCCTCGGCCGCCATCTTTTTGCTTTGGCCGTCGGTGTGGTACGGGGTGCGTTTTATTCAGCCGCTGGTCCCCGTGTTGATGCTCGCCGCGCTCTATGGAGCTTGGGAAGCCGCGCGCCGCGCGGTTCCGACCTGGAACCCATGGTGGTTTACCGCCCTCGCGGTGGTGATGGTTTCGCCGCTCAAAACCTTGCGTGAAGAGGCCCAAATGGAGTACCCAGCCGCGTTCAGCAACTACTTCAGACTGGCGGAATTCACCAAAGAAAACACCCCGCCGGACGCCCAAGTCGCCACTTCGAAGCCCGCGTTGTGGTATTTGTTTGCAGAACGTCGCGCCCAACGCTTCCCGGCTGAAGCCGACCCGAAGGCGTTCATGGACCAGCTCAAGGCCGACGGAATTACCCACGTGGTCGTGGACCAGCTCGGGTTCGGTTCGGTGGGACGCTACTTTGTGCCGGCCTACCAGGCTTACCCTGAGCGCTTCACGCTCGTGGCGCAGCTTCCGGGACCCGACACCTACGTCTTTAAACTCGACTAAGCGCTACAGCACCATCCAGCGCAGCACGCCCGCTGCGGTGTGAAGCATGTAGGTTCCGGTTGAAAGCTCTGGAAGGACAGCCTCGCCATTCGCTGTGAGCTCGGCCACCACGCGTCCGCTGAGGTCGGTGATGCGCACGCGGCCTTCGGCACCCACAAGGGTTGCTCCGCCACGCGACGGATTGGGCTGGACCCACATCGAGGGAGCTGCCAACTCGTCTTCGCCCAACGTAGTGGTCAGCTGCACGTCGTCGAGGTAGAGGTTGTTGCCTCCGCCCGAAACCATCGAGAAGCGAATCATCAAATCACCTGCGCCCTGCAGTCCGAGGCTCGCGAGGTTAATGCTGGTGTACTTCCAGTCGGCCGGTACGGGCACGTAGGGGGTGGTGACGGCTCCGTTAATTCCGAGCTGAAATGCCGGAATTAAGCGTGCCAACTGCCAGGTGGCCCCGCAGTCGCTACTGACAAAGACTTTGAGCTGGTCGTTGTTCGAGGCGGCGCGGCGCACGAAGGCGTGGGCGAAGCGCAGGTTGAGGGTTCCTGTATTAGCGAAGGCGATGGGCCCCGCAATCAACGAGCTCACCTCACCGCCCGCAGGCAGTTTGTAGTTCTGAAATAGGTAGCTCGCGACCCCTTGCTTGCTCGCCGCGGTGGAGCGGCGCCAGTAGCTACTGTCGGCGAATGAGGTGGTGGTCCAGTCGGCGTTCGGTAGCGGAGCCTCCATTGTTCCGATAAACCAGGGGCTGTAGGTGGTGCCTGTTGCCGGACGCACCGTGAGGGCCAGGGGCTTGTTCATGGTATTGGATCCGTTGCTCGCTTGAATGGTCAAGCTGACCGTGTACTGCCCTGGATTTGCCATCACAAGGCTCGGATTTTGGGTGGTCGTGTGGTGTACAACCTGATTGTTGGCATCCAGCACATTCCAATGGTAGATCGGATTCCCGAGGTAGGCAGAGTGGTCCTCAAACGTAAGTGCGTCTCCCGCGCACAGAAGGCTTCGGGTGAGCTCAAAGTCTGCTACGGGGCTGCAGCTCAACGTTCCGCTTACGCCGGTAGCCAAAAGATTGGCTGCAGTGGTGAGGTTGCCCCGCAAGAGCGGCGCGTTGAGTACGGCTTTGGCTCGAGTTTTTTGGTCCAACGTGAACGTGTTCATACAGGCGTCGTCGGTGTAGTCCATGTAGTTCTCCACCATGTCCAAGAGGTCTGGACTATCGATTGTGCAGGTGTTTTGGTTGATGTTGCATCCTGAACTCGCCGAAACCACCGGGGGTGTGTCGGCACATTGGTCGCCAAATCCGCATCCGTTTTGAAACGTATGGTACAAATTGAGGTAGTGTCCCACCTCGTGGGTGAGGGTGCGATGGCGCGTGCCGGCCGCGGTTCCGATGTTGCCCAAGTGGTCGTGACGAATCACAATACCGTCTTGAGTCACAGGTATTCCGCTGTACGGGAACGCCGAATAGCCCAGTACAATACTGCCGGGGGTGATGCCGGCGAGCTCAATGTTTCGCACCACCCAGATATTGAGGTACTTAGTGTTGGGCCAATTGAGTTCGGGCTTGATGGCATTGTTGGCCGAAAGTGAATTCGGGCTCCACTGGCGGTTGATGCCGTTCGTGCATTCTCCGTTCGGACCCTTTTTAGCGAGCACAAACTCAACTTCCATATCGGCGGCTACCCCTTTAAATAGGGCCCGAAGATTGCCTGTGTCGGGATTAACACGGCGCATGTCTTCGTTCAGAATTTGAAGTGCCGACAAAATTTGGGCCTCGCTGATGTTGTCGCCCTGATCATAAAACATCACATGAAACACCACTGGAATTTGGTGCACCACCGACTCAGGCATTCCGAGCAACTGCAGGCGCTGCATTTCAGCTTCGGTTTCGGCGCGGAACGCTTCGCGCTGGGGGTCATTCGCGACCTCATGTGCATAAACTTCGTCAGCGGCACAGCGCTGAATCGTTTGACCTTGAGCTGTTAAGCCGAAAAGGAGGCCAGAAAAGAGGAGGGCTGAAAAGCGCATAAAACCTAGTATTAGAGGCAAAATTTCGAGTTCGTGAAGATACGCTAGCAAGTTCTGCGCCGAAAAGCTTTGCGCTTCAAAGTATTCTCCGTATCTTCGCAGCCCCAAAAAAGTATAGCATCGTGGATTCGCTCAGCTACAAAACGATTTCAGCCACCAAGGCCACCGCAGGTAAAACCTGGGTTGTGGTTGACGCCAAGGGTCAAGCCCTCGGCCGATTGGCTTCGCATGTTGCCTTCCGCCTTCGCGGCAAGCACAAGCCCAATTACACCCCCCACGTTGACTGTGGTGACAATGTCATTATCATCAACGCGGCTGAAGTAGCCTTGTCGGGCAATAAGATGAACAACAAGCAGTACATTCGCTACACCGGATACCCCGGAGGTCAGCGCTTCAGCACCCCAGCTGAAGAGCTTGCCAAGCATCCAACCCGCATCGTAGAGAAGGCCGTTCGCGGTATGCTTCCCAAGACGCGCCTCGGTGCCGAACTCTTTCGCAACCTTCACGTGTACGCCGGTGCCGAGCACGGTCACGAAGCCCAACAGCCGGTTCAAATCTAATCGTACTATAAGATGTCTACGACCCACGCAATCGGACGCCGCAAGACCTCAGTTGCCCGTGTATATGTAAAGCCGGGTAAAGGTGAGATCACGATCAACAAGCGCGAGCTGTCGAACTACTTCTCGACCGGCACCCTGCAGTACAAAGTTCGCCAGCCATTGTCGCTGACGGACAACCTCAACAATTTTGACGTAACTGTCAACGTAGAAGGCGGTGGCATCACCGGCCAAGCTGAAGCAATTCGCCTCGGCCTGTCGCGCGCCCTTTGCGAAATCAATCCTGAGCTTCGCATCACGCTGAAGCCCGAAGGATTGATGACCCGCGACCCGCGCATGGTAGAACGTAAGAAGTTCGGCCAGAAGAAAGCACGCAAGCGGTTCCAATTCTCGAAGCGTTAATCGCGCAACGAGTATTGGGTTTAGCATCCAAACGGTCAAGATCGCTCTGGCGCTACTTGGCCGTTGCCTTTTTAGCGAACGTAAACCCCCAAGAATCCTATGGCACATACGCCTGAAATTCAGCAGCTCCTCGACGCAGGAGTTCACTTTGGTCACCTGACCCGCAAGTGGAACCCCAATATGGCTCCGTACATCTTTATGGAGCGCAATGGTATCCACATCATTGACCTGCAGAAGACGCAGAAGAAATTGGCCACGGCGGCTGACGCCATGGGCAAGATTGCCGGCAGCGGCCGCAAGATCCTCTTCGTTGCGACCAAGAAGCAAGCAAAAGAAATCGTTGCCGACACCGCCAAGGCCCTCAACATGCCCTACATCGTAGAGCGCTGGCCTGGAGGTATGCTCACGAACTTCGTGACCATCCGCAAGGCAATCAAGAAAATGTCGAACATCGACAAGATGAAGACCGACGGTACGTTCGAGACGCTTTCAAAGCGCGAGCGCCTTCAGGTTGACCGTCTGCGCGCTAAGCTTGAGAAGAACTTGGGTTCGATCGCTGACATGAGCCGTCTTCCAGCCGCTTTGTTTGTGGTTGACGTAATGCGCGAGCACATCGCCGTCGAAGAAGCCCGCAACCTCGGAATTCCCGTTTTTGCCATGGTGGATACGAACAGTAATCCGCATTTGGTTGATTACGTAATTCCGTCAAATGACGACGCGACCAAGTCAATTGCAGTGATCATGGAGTCAGTTTCAGCTTCGATTAAAGAAGCCCTGAGCCAGCGCAAAACTGAAAAAGACAAGCCCGGAAGCGAGAAGCTTGAAAAAGCTGCCGCCAAAGTAGCCGCGGAATAAGTTTAACACCGGGGCAACAGCCCCGGTTTTTCTTTGTACTTAAATACCAATTATCATGAGCATTACTGCTGCCGATGTAAACAAGCTGCGCCAAATGACCGGTGCAGGCATGATGGACTGCAAAAAGGCCCTCACTGAGGCCAATGGCGATTTCGAAGCTGCCATCGACGTGCTTCGCAAGCAAGGCCAGAAGGTTGCTGCCAAGCGCGCCGACCGTGACGCGACCGAGGGAGCTGTCATCGCAATGACCAACGAGACCAACACCCGCGGGGTGGTTGTTTCGCTGAACTGCGAGACCGACTTTGTTGCCAAGAACGAAGGTTATGTGGACATGGCCAAGAAGATGGCGTCAATTGCGATTGCCAACTTCCCCACTACCAAAGAGGATCTTCTTGCGTTGAGCTACGAAGGTTCGTTGACGATTGCCGATAAGCTCATTGAGCAGACGGGTGTCATCGGAGAAAAGATTGAGATCGCCTACTACGAGACCATCGAAGGTGGTGTGGTGGCAGGGTACATCCACGCCGGAAACAAACTCGCTACACTTGCTGCGTTGAGCGCCGGGGTTGCAGAGACTGCCAAGGACGTTGCGATGCAGGCTGCAGCGATGAACCCTGTAGGTTTGGACCGCACTTCAGTTCCAAGTGATGTGATTGAGCGCGAACTTGAGGTTGCTCGTGACATGGTACGCCAAGAGGGCAAGCCTGAGGACATGATCGAGAAGATCGCCCAGGGCAAGCTCGGCAAGTTCTACAAGGAGAACACTCTTGTGGAACAAGACTTCATCAAGGACAGCAAGCAGAGCGTAGCCCAGTACGTGGCTTCAGCATCTGCGGGCGCTACCGTTACTGGCTTCCGCCGCGTAGGTTTGGGCGTTTAATTCCCGCTTGATTTTCACACTGCAAAGGCCGCCCTCGGGCGGCCTTTGTGCTATCTTCGCATCTTAATGAAGTACCGCCGAATCCTCCTCAAACTCAGCGGCGAGGCGCTGATGGGCAGCAAGGCCTACGGGATTGATCCCGAAACCATTAGCCGCTACGCACACGAAATTAAAACAGTTGTCGACGCCGGAGCCCAAGTGGGCATCGTCATCGGTGGCGGCAACATTTTTCGCGGCCTACAAGGCGCCGAAGGCGGAATGGACCGCGTTCAGGCCGACCACATGGGCATGCTTGCGACCGTAATCAATGGCCTCGCGCTGCAGTCGTCGCTCGAGCGCATCGGGGTACAGACCCGCTTACAGTCCGCCATCGAGATGGATAAGATTTGTGAGCCGTTCATTCGTCGCCGCGCCGTGCGCCATCTTGAAAAGGGCCGTGTGGTCATCTTTTCGGCCGGAACCGGCAATCCCTACTTCACAACTGACACCGGTGCCACACTGCGGGCCATCGAAATTCAGGCTGAGGTCATCCTCAAGGGCACTCGTGTAGATGGAATCTATACCGCAGACCCCGAGAAGGATAGCACTGCGACCCGATTTGAATCCATCAGCTACACCGAGGTGTACGAGCGCGGACTCAACGTAATGGACTTGACAGCATTTACGCTCAGCCAAGAAAATGATCTTCCGATCGTGGTCTTTGACATGAACAAGCAGGGCAACCTCTTGCGCGTCGTCAAGGGCGACAAGGTGGGCACCTTGGTTTCTTAATTCCGACTGAATAATGAACGAAGAAGTAAGTTTTTTGCTTGAGTCCTTGGCCGACGACATGACCAAGGCGATGACGCACCTCGATAAGGCGCTGCTCAAGATTCGCGCGGGACGTGCCAATCCCACCATGCTTGAAGGCATTCACATTGATTACTACGGCAGCCAAGTCAAGCTGCAGCAGGTCAGCAACATTTCGACTCCAGATGCGCGTACGCTCTTTGTACAGCCGTTTGAGAAGAACCTCATTCAAGAGATCGAGAAAGCCATTATGTACGCCAACCTCGGATTCAATCCGATGAACAATGGGGATGCGGTGATCATCAATATTCCGCCTTTGACCGAGGATCGACGTAAAGAGCTCGTGCGCATGGCACGTGCAGAGGGCGAAGAAGCCAAAGTAGCCATTCGCAGCGTACGCCGCGATGGGATGGACGAGGCCAAGCGCATGGAAAAGGACGGCCTCAGCGAAGACCAGCGCAAGGATCTCGAGAACGGGATTCAGGCAATGGTCGACAAGCACATCGCGTTGATTGATGCGCGCGTGACCGAAAAAGAAGGAGACATTCTCAAGCTCTAAGTAGATTAGGCCCAATGGGTAAGAGCATACAAGAAGAGATCCAGCAGCGCAACTGGCACAACGACCAGCAGGTTGCGGTGATCAATATTTTGTATACCTACCATTGGGTGAAGGGGCGAATTTCTGAGGCATTGGAGCCCTACAAAATCACCATGCAGCAGTACAATGTGCTGCGCATTTTACGCGGAGCCCACCCCGAAGGGCTTGCCATCGGCGTAATCCGCGAGCGCTTACTCGACAAGACGAGTGATGTGTCGCGCCTCGTCGACCGCCTCGTCAAGTTGGGCTACGTCGAGCGCAAAGGCAGCAAAGAAGATCGCCGCGTGACGCACATTTTTTTAACGCTGCGTGGACTTGAACTGCTGGGTCAGATCCGGTCAGTAGACAAGTTCACCAAAGATGAACTGCCCAAGCGCCTCACGAACGAAGAGGCTCAGCTATTGAGCGCCTTGCTCGACAAGGTCCGCACGTGATGGATCAGCGCGGTCGTTGACCCGTCGTGCGCCCCGATGGGGCCTTCGCCTTCGAGTTCCGGTAGGACTACGTTCGCCATTTCTTTTCCGAGTTCTACGCCCCACTGGTCGTAGCTGAATACGTTCCACACGACGCCTTGGGCGAATACCTTGTGCTCGTACATCGCAATCAGGGCTCCGAGGGCTTCGGGCGTTAGGGCGTCAAACAGCACGGTAGAGGTTGGGCGGTTGCCCTCAAACACGCGGAACGGGCTGTTGGCCTCGGGGCGTCCCATCATCAGCGATTCGGTCTGTGCTAAAAAATTACTCAGTAGCTTGGCGTGGTGCGCGTGCAGCGGGTGCTGCGGAACCACCGATGCGATAAAGTCGCTCGGAATCAGCTCGGTTCCCTGGTGAATAAGCTGGTAAAAGGCGTGCTGGCCATTGGTCCCGGGCTCACCCCAGACGACTGGTCCGGTCGCATAGGTGACGCGCTGGCCGCTGCGGTCTAGGTACTTCCCGTTGGATTCCATGTCCATTTGCTGCAAAAACGCGGCGAACCGGTGCAGGTACTGGTCGTAGGGCAGTACGGCGTGCGTCGCGGCCCCGAGGAAGTTGCGGTACCAGATTCCGAGTGCGGCCATCAACCATGGAATATTTTGACGAAATGGGGCCTCGGCGGCGTGGCGGTCGATGCGCTCGGCTCCGGCCAAGAAGGCGCGGAACCCATCAGCCCCAATGGCAATCGCGAGCGGAAGCCCGATGCTGCTCCATACGCTGTAGCGGCCTCCGACCCAATCCCAGAATCCGAACGTGCGCTCGGCGCTGATGCCAAAGGCCTCAACCTTGGTGAGGTTGGTGCTCAATGCCGCAAAGTGGTCGGCTACGACGGCGGGGTCTCCGAGGTGCTGAACGAGCCACGTGCGCGCGGCCTCGGCGTTGGCCATGGTTTCTTGGGTGGTAAACGTTTTGGACGCCACCAAAAAGAGGGTGCGGGCAGGGTCCACGAGCTGTAGGGTCTCGTGCAGGTCGGCTCCGTCGACGTTGGCGACGAAGTGCATCTGGATTCCGCGGTGGGCAAAGGGTTTGAGTGCCTCTACGGCCATGCGGGGCCCAAGGTCGCTTCCGCCGATGCCGATGTTGACAACGTGCTTGAATTTTTCACCGGATGCGGACCGGATGTCGCCCGTGCGGACCGCTTCAGCAAAGTCGAGCATGCGGTCGCGTTCGCGGGCAATCAAGGGTCGCACGTCGTGGCCGTCGACGAGCAGGGCTTCGGTTGAGCTGGAACGGAGCGCGGTATGGAGCACCGCGCGTCCCTCAGTTTCGTTGATGGCTGCGCCGTTGAGCTGCGCCTGGAAACCTTCAGCTACGCCGCATTCTTCAAAGAGCTGGGCCAAGAGGTCAAGGGTGGTTTCGTCCACACGGTGCTTGGCGTAATCAAAGAGCAACAGGTCGTCCAGGCGCACGTGCATGCGGTCAAAACGTGCGGGGTCGGCGGCAAAAAGGTCGCGCAGGTGGCGGTCAGAGGTGGCGGCGGCGTGGGCTTCGAGGGCCTTCCAGGCCTTGGTTTGGGTCGGATTGACGCGGGACAGCATGTGCGGCACGGTATGTGAATTATTCAAGCCCCAAAGGTACCAAGTCGTACCTTTGCAATCCTATGGAAATTCAGCGCGTACCCGTATCCGTTTATGCCGAAATGACGCCGAATCCCGGGGTGATGAAGTTTGTGGCCAACAAGCGCCTGATCGACGTCGACCACGTGGAATTCGCCAACATTGAAGAGGCCCAAATCAGCCCGCTAGCTGCGGCGCTGTTCACTTTTCCGTTCGTCAAGAACGTGTTCATTTCGACCAATTTTATCGCGGTCGAGAAGTTCAACGTGGTCGAGTGGGACGCTGTGACCCAAGAGCTTCGCCAGTTCATCCTAGCTCATATTCAAGAGGGCAAGGCGGTTCTGACCGCGGTTCCGCCCCAGAAAAAAGTCGACGCGTTGGGCGAAGAGGCCGAGGCACCCACCTATGCCGAAGACGGCATCGAGGCCCGCATCGTTGAAATCCTCGAGGAGTACGTGAAGCCCGCTGTGGCCCAAGACGGCGGCAACATTGTGTTCGCGGGGTACGAGAACAAAATTGTGAAAGTGCAACTTCAGGGCGCCTGCGCGGGTTGCCCGTCGAGTACGCTCACACTGCAGCAGGGCATTAAAAACATTCTGCAGCGCATGCTTCCGACGCTGGTCGACGACGTCGTTCCGGCGTAAATTGGGGCATGGAACCGCTGATTTTGCCCGTACGCGGGCTGCATCCCCAGATTCCCGAGTCGACCTTTTTGGCGCCCAACTGTACGGTGGTGGGCGACGTGTCGATGGGCGAAGGTTGCTCCATTTGGTTTAATGCGGTGGTGCGCGGCGACGTCAACTTCATTCGCATCGGCAACGAGGTCAACATTCAGGACGGGGCCGTCATTCACGGAACCTACCAAAAGCACGGAACCACCATTGGCAACCAAGTGAGCATCGGCCATGGTGCGACGGTGCACGGATGCACGCTGCATGACCGGGTATTGGTCGGAATGGGAGCCATCATCATGGACCGCTGTATCGTAGAATCGGGCAGCATCGTCGCCGCTGGCGCGGTCCTGACTGAAGGCACACACGTGCCGGCGGGCTCAGTCTTTGCGGGAGTTCCGGCCAAGAAAGTCAAGGACATCACCCCCGAGCTCATGGCCGGCGAGGTCGAGCGCATTGCGAAAAACTACGGAATTTATGCCTCGTGGCTTCGGTCGGACGCCGACACTTCGGCGCGTTAAGTACTTCAAACGATTATGGAATACCTACTGTACTATCTTCTCCTCAATCTTTACGGATCGGCCATTACTTGGCGCTTTTTTGCTGCCGCAGGGATTCCGACCTGGAAGGCCTTTGTGCCCATTTACCGCACCTACATCTGGACCCAGGTGGCCGACCGGCCATGGTGGTGGACGATTTTGGCCTACATCCCGGTGGTGGACAACGCTATGGCTTTGGTGCTGGCGTACGAAACGCTTCACATGTTTGGCTTTCGGCAAAACAAACACATCTTTTTAACCGCGGCCACGGGCGGACTCTACCTCGGCTATCTGAACTACACGGCCAAACTTGAGCGCGGAACCCGCAGCAACGACGAGATCCGCCGGCACATGCCGCTTTGGGTGAACCACGTCCTTTGGGCGGTCGTCGCGGCCGGAACCATCCGTATGATGACGTTTGAAGCGTTTAACATTCCGACGTCGTCCATGGAAAAATCCCTTATGGTGGGCGACTACCTGGTAGTGAGTAAAGTAGCGTACGGTCTGCGCATGCCGAATACTCCCTTGAGTATTCCGCTGATGCACAACGTGATCCCGTTTGCCAATGTGCCGAGCTACCTGACGTGGATTCAGCTGCCCTACCTGCGCCTTCCGGGCCTCGCCAGCGTGGAGCGCGGGGATGCGGTGGTGTTCAACTTCCCTCAGGATCCCGGTCGCCCCGCCGACAAGAAGGACCACTACGTGAAGCGCTGCATGGGGGTTCCGGGCGACACGATTGAGGTGCGCCACGGCCAAGTCTACGTGGACAGCAAGGCAATCGAGTTCCCCGAGCGGAGCAACGCCCAGTTCAGCTACTACGTCCGCACGCTGCCCGGCCAAGGGTTCAGCGCACGCCAGCTGAAAAAGGACTTTGACATTAACTACGTGACCAACATGACGGTCAACAACCAGAATGTCAGCGACGTCCTGCAGATTACCGAAACGGAGTTCGTGGTGACGATTCCGAATGAGTCGCTCTCGGACTTCGCGAAGATGCCCAACCTTGACACCATGTTCGTGATGGACGCGCTGGCTGGCGACACGACGTTCACGGCTGGGACACCCGAGGCCCTTCAGTGGTACTATGCGAATTTTGTGGGCGGAGCCCTCATGTTTCCCAATCCCATGGGCGGCCACAGTGATACGGTTGTATATGCCTGGACCCGTGATAACTACGGACCACTTTGGATTCCGTCTAAGGGCAGTACGGTGGAGCTGAACTACGGAACCTACCTCAAGTACGAGCACGCCATCAATGCCTACGAAGGGCACGAGTTGGTTCGCGAGCAAGGCCCTGCGGGCGAACGCTTTCTGCTTGACGGCGAGCCCGTGACGAGCTACACCTTTGAGATGGACTACTACTGGATGATGGGCGACAACCGCCACAATTCTTGGGACAGCCGCTACTGGGGTTTTGTACCCGAGGATCACGTCGTGGGCAAGCCGGTGTTCATTTTTTGGAGCATGGATTCCTTCGTGAGCGGACTCGACAAAATCCGCAAGGACCGTCTGTTTACAGTGGTGCACGGCGCAGGCAAGCCACGAAGTTACCTGATTCCGTTCGCCATTCTTGTCGCCCTCTACTACGGTTGGGAATGGTACCGCAAGCGTAAAAAGGCCTAAAGACGATGCGTGGATGGTTTCTGGTTTCGTGCTGCTTGTGGGCCTTCGGCCTGGGGGCGCAGACCGTGGACACCGTCGCCGTCCGCGCGAATCGTTCCGAGCGCTGGGACCAGCTCAGCGACAACCAGTTAATCCGCATTGACTGGGCAGCCCAAACATGGAAGTGGCCAGCCGACAGTCTGATTGGCCGCATGATGCGCGCCTCAATTGGTCTCAAGCGCGATTCGCTTCTCGTGTGGCTCGAAGAGGGCGGGCCAGTGGGTGAAGTGCGCAAGCGCGTTGATGCGATCAAGCAGCGCCGCTACCAAGTGGCGACCGAGGCCTTCAACTACTCCGGCGACATTCGGGGCCTCGATTTGTCGCTCTACTGGTACGGAATCTACGATGTCGAAGGGATGTGGAAGCTACGTCCCGTTCGGGTTAAGGCAGAGCTCAGTGAGTTTCCGTCGGGGAGCGGTGGCCTTGAATTCGACATTCGAACGAACCTCGAGCAAGGCAGTCACTTCTTATTCGGCAGCCCCGTGCGCCTTGACAGCGCCGACCTAGGGCTTGTGCGCGAAGGTTCCGCAGTGCTGATGCCCGGAGGCCAAGCGGACCTCGGGTCACTTACCGCACGCGACAAAATGTACCGAGGTAGCTACGTGCTCTTTGCCACTGGCGCCGTACAAGGTGTGGGCGTAGACTGCCCTGAGCTTCGCGACTACGAACTCATCCTGGGCCATCGGATGGGCGACCGTAACTGGGCGCAGCTTGACACGCTTCCTGCGGTTGTCGACTCCCTGTCGTCGTGTCCTCCCGAGGTCTATTGGAGTGGCGACCTGATGGGCGACGGCAAGCCTGATGCACTGCTCTACCAAAAAGTTCCGGGCGGAATCCGACTCATGCTCTACCTGAGCGATGCGGTTCCGAACGAAGAGGAGCTGTGGGCGCGGGTGGCGGAGTGGCGGATGAGTTACTAGCGCGGTTGGCAAGGTTGGCTGAGATTAGCTCGTGGGCTTTTTGCGCTTCGCGCTAGGGCCGCTGCGCGGCTAGGGCTGCTTCGCAGCTAAATTCTCCAAAACGGATATTTTATTCAACTACTTGATTTAGTGTTGTATAGACGTTTCCGGCACTGAGAGAAAAAGTAAAATCCGGTTATACCCGAATGAATGGGCTTGGAACTAGGCGCGAACTTGGCTTAGGACGCCGTTCAAGCCTACCTTCGGGAACACACCCCTGAATCCAAACCCGACATGGCCCTCGACCTCAAAACGGAACGCAACGCAGACGAACTCAAACTCTTAGTGGCTGAGTGCCACCGCCGTTGGAGCGAAGTTGCCCAAGGTGGAGGCAAAAAGCGACTCGAGAAACTCGCCGAGCAAGGCAAGTTGAGCGCTCGTGAGCGGGTCAAGCGCTTGCTGGATTCCGACGCCCCCCAAGTTGAAATCGGTGCGTTCGCGGCCGATGGAATGTACGCTGAGCACGGAGGATGCCCCTCTGCGGGAGTGGTGGTCGTTCTTGGGCGCATCGCCGGCCGCACCTGCATGGTAGTGGCCAACGACCCGACGGTGAAGGCGGGTGCATGGTTCCCGATGACCGGCAAAAAGAACCTGCGCGCCCAAGAAATCGCAATGGAGAACCGGATTCCGATCCTTTATTTGGTGGATTCCGCGGGCGTATACCTGCCGATGCAGGACGAGATTTTCCCAGACAAAGAGCACTTTGGGCGAATTTTTCGCAACAATGCGGTGATGAGCAGCCTCGGGATTCCGCAGCTGTCGGCCGTAATGGGATCCTGTGTGGCCGGCGGAGCCTACCTGCCCATCATGAGCGACG
>CAIJMB010000070.1 GCA_903821715.1 uncultured Flavobacteriales bacterium | reverse complement strand
GTCGAAATCGCGGCCAACCTCAAGCCCTCGCCCCGCGGAGAGTACGAAATCACCGACGTCAACCGCGAGTACCTGCGGCGCGGCGAGCTCAGCGTTCAGATCATGGACCGCGGTACGGCCTGGCTCGACACCGGAACATTCGAAAGCCTCATGGAGGCCGCCCAATTCGTGCAAATCATCGAGCGCCGCCAGGGCTTAAAGGTGGGTTGTATTGAAGAGGTCGCCTACCGCCAGGGCTTCATCGATGCGGCGCAGCTCGAGGCCCTTGCGGCTCCGCTCGTAAAAAGTGGGTACGGAGCCTACTTGCGCGCACTCCTTCGCTAAACGTTAAGCCCCGAGCGGGCGCTTTGAATACACTCCTTGCCATGCAGTCCGTAGAACGCCTCCAACGAACCTATCTCAATGCCCTCGAATCGTCGATGGGTGAGCCCGAGTGGAGCCGCCAGCCCGACCGGTTGTACGCCCCGCAACGCTACATTTTGGCGATGGGCGGTAAGCGCCTAAGGCCAGTACTCGCGCTGATGGGTGCCGAGGCGGTGGGGGCCAAGGCGGAACTCGCACTGCCCGCGGCTCATGCAGTAGAGCGCTTTCACAACTTTTCGCTCATCCATGACGACATTATGGATGCGGCTCCCCTGCGTCGGGGCCAGGCCACGGTGCACGAGCGATGGGGAGTGAATACTGCCATTTTAAGTGGTGACGCGCTTTTTGCGCTGGCGTTTAAGGCGCTGGAATCCGCACCCAAGCAGGTGCTACCTGACCTCTACCGAGTGTTCACACAGACTGCGCTCGAGGTGTGCGAAGGCCAGCAATGGGACATGGATTTTGAGCACGAGGACCATGTTGAAGAGGGCGCCTACATCCGTATGATTCGCTACAAAACCAGTGTTTTGCTGGGCTGTGCCCTCGAAATGGGCGTTCTCAGCGGAGGTGGTTCAGTAGAGATGGCCAAAGCGATGTATTCATTTGGTCTTGAACTCGGAACATCGTTTCAAATCCACGACGACCTGCTCGACGCCTTTGGGGACCCTTCAAAAACGGGCAAGCAAGCCGGAGGTGATCTGATTCAAGGCAAGAAGACGTTACTGTGGATCGAGCTAGGTCGTCGCAGTCCTGAACATATTCACGAGGCACTCGCGCTTCAGGGTGCTGAGCGCGTGGAGTACCTCACCGAAGCGCTCGAAACCACGGGGGTGCGTGCCCATGTCGAAGAACGCCGTCGCGTCCACTTTGGCTTGGCCCTTGAGGCCCTTAAGCATGCGGGTACGCTGGGTGCCCGAACCCAAGATCTTCACGAGCTCGCCGATTGGCTTTTTTCCCGCGATTCCTAGGCTTTTTGGCCGTAATTTTGCACGGAATTTAGCCCATATGGATCGCTTTTCTTTTCTCGGCAGTGCGCACGTAGCGTACCTAGATGACCTCTACCAACAGTATGTCGAGAATCCCGATTCGGTGGAGCCTTCGTGGAAGGCGTTCTTTCAAGGCTATGACTTTGCTCGGAGTTCGTACGGCGACGACCTCGAGTCGGTCGTGGCGCCTGTGGGTCCAGAGGTGCCTGAAGCGCTCCGCAAAGAATTCATGGTGCTCAACCTCATCAACGGATACCGCACCCGCGGCCACCTGTTCACCCAAACGAACCCAGTTCGTGAACGCCGGAGTTACAAGCCGACTTTGGAACTCGAGAACTTTGGCCTTAGTGCCGCGGACCTCGACCACGTGTTTCAGGCGGCGGTAGAGGTGGGATTGGCCGGAGCGGCTCCGCTTCGCGAAATTGTGGATCACCTCAAGGCGATTTACTGCCGATCCATTGGGGTTGAATACATGTATATCCGCGACCCTCATGTGGTGAAGTGGATTCAAAACTTCATTCACCCGAACGACAACTACCCGGTTCTCAACTCGGACGAAAAGAAGCACATCCTGCACAAGCTGAACGAAGCCGTTGCGTTTGAGAACTTTTTGAACACCAAGTTTGTCGGCCAAAAGCGCTTCTCGATCGAGGGAGCTGAATCGCTGATTCCCGGCCTCGACTTCATGATGCAGCGTGCTGCGGAACTCGGCGTCGAAGAGGTCGTGCTCGGCATGGCCCACCGCGGACGCCTGAACGTGCTCACCAACATTTTTGGCAAGCCCGCCCGCCAAATCTTTAGCGAATTTGAGGGCAAGGAGTTTGACGACGAAGAGGGCTTTGACGGCGACGTAAAGTACCACTTGGGATACACGACGACGCGCCAGCTCCGCAACGGCCGCGAACTCAAACTCAACATTTCGCCCAACCCCTCGCACCTCGAGGCTGTGGATGCAGTGGTTGAGGGTATCGCCCGTGCCAAGGGCAACACCGACTACGGAATGGACCGGTCCAAGGTGCTTCCGATTCAAATTCACGGCGACGCCGCAGTGGCCGGCCAAGGCATTGTTTACGAAGTCGTGCAGATGGAGCGCCTCGACGGCTACGGCACCGGCGGAACCATTCACCTCGTCATCAACAACCAGGTCGGATTCACCACCAACTACCTCGACGCGAGGTCGTCGACCTATTCGACCGACGTGGCCAAGGTGGTACTGGCCCCAGTACTACACGTGAACGGTGACGACGTGGAGGCCGTGGTGCACGCCATGCGCTTCGCGATGGAGTACCGCCAGCACTTCGGACGCGACGTATTCATTGACCTGCTCTGCTACCGCAAGTACGGCCACAACGAGGGCGACGAGCCCCGCTTTACCCAGCCGCTGCTGTACAAGGCGATTGCACGCCACCCGAATCCGCGCGAAATCTACCACGCCAAGCTGCTCGCCCAGGGGGCGGCCCACGCCAACCTCGTCAAAGAGATGGAAGTGGAGTTCAAGGACATGCTCGAGGGCCACTTTGGCGAAGCCAAGCAGATAGCCAAGAACGTGATTGTTCCGTTCATGGAAGACGAGTGGGCGCCCTACCCGTCGGCGAAGCGCGGACAAATCCACGAGCTTCCGACTACAGGAGTCGAGCGCAACCAGCTCGAGTCGGCGGCCACGGCGTTAACTACGTTGCCCGAGGGTAAAAAGTTTTTGAACAAAGCCACGCGCCTGATCGCAGACCGCCACGACATGGTCTTTGGCCGCAACGCACTGGACTGGGGCATGGCCGAAAACTTGGCCTACGCCACCTTGCTCCAAGATGGCTTCAACGTGCGCATCTCGGGCGAAGACGTCGAGCGCGGAACCTTCAGTCACCGCCACGCCGTGCTCAAACTCGAGGACAGCGAAGAGGAGTACATCCCGATGAATTCGGTTCCGGGTAAAAAGGGACGGTTTGCCATTTACAATTCGCACTTGTCAGAGTACGCGGTGCTTGGATTCGACTACGGATACGCCATGGCCAGCCCCGAAACCCTCGTGATATGGGAGGCCCAATTCGGCGACTTTGCCAACGGAGCCCAAATCATCATCGACCAGTTCATCAGCGCCGCCGAAGACAAGTGGAAGACTCAGAATGGCTTGGTAATGCTGCTTCCGCACGGATACGAAGGCCAAGGTGCCGAGCACTCCTCAGCCCGCCTCGAGCGCTTTTTGCAGCTTTGCGCCGAGGACAACATGGCCGTCTGCAACCCGACTACTCCAGCTAACCACTTCCACCTGCTGCGCCGCAGCATGCACTGGAGCTTCCGCAAGCCACTGGTGGTGATGAGCCCCAAGAGCCTCTTGCGCCACCCCAAAGCTGTGTCGACGGTCGAAGAGCTTACGCAGGGCGGCTTCCAACCGCTCATCGGCGATACGACCGTAAATCCTGCCAACGTGCGCAAGGTGGTGTTCTGCTCAGGCAAGCTGTACTACGAACTCGAAGAGGCCCGCGCCGAACGCGGCTGCACCGACACCGCCATTGTGCGCTTGGAGCAGCTTTACCCGATCCCGGCCGCACAAATGGAGGCCGAACTCGCCAAGTACCCCACTGACGCAAAGCTCGTGTGGGCTCAAGAAGAGCCCGCCAACATGGGCGCCTGGACGTTCTTGCTCGCGAACTGCGACCTCAAGCTGCATCGCGTGTCGCCCGCGGCCTCGGCTGCTCCGGCCAGCGGATCGCACCAAGCCGCCCACCACATTCAGCACCGCCTGATCGCCCAAACTTTTGACTGCTAAACCCACGTACCCATGATCCTCGATATGAAGGTGCCCTCTCCGGGCGAATCGATTAGCGAAGTAGAAATCGCCACCTGGCTCGTCAGCACGGGCGACTACGTCGAAAAGGACCAGGCCATCGCCGAGGTGGATTCAGACAAGGCTACCCTCGAGCTTCCGGCTGAGGCTGCTGGGGTCATCGAAATTTTAGTCGAGCCCGGAACCACCGTGGCCGTGGGTCAAGTGGTCTGCCGCATTGACACGTCGGCGGCTGCGCCAGAGGGCGGATCCAAGCCCACTGCCGCCAGCGCTACGCCTAACCCGATGCCCGTAGCCGCTGCTCCGGCACCGACCGCCGCGACCTACGCGACCGGAACGGCTTCGCCCGCTGCCAAAAAGATCCTCGCCGAAAAGGGTATGGATGCCGGCCAAGTCGCCGGAACCGGTAAGGACGGCCGCATCACCAAGGAGGACGCGGTGAACGCCAAGGTTTCGATGGGATCCGCCCCCGTATCAGGACGCGGTGAGACCCGAACCCGCATGAGCGCGCTGCGCCGCAAGCTCGCCACCCGCCTCGTAAGCGTGAAGAACGAGACCGCGATGCTGACGACCTTCAACGAGGTAGACATGAAGCCCATCATGGACCTGCGCAAAGAGTACAAGGACGCGTTTGCGGCCAAGCACGGCGTCGGACTTGGATTCATGAGCTTTTTCACCCTGGCGACGGTACGCGCGCTCAAGATGTACCCGGCCGTGGCCAGTATGATTGACGGCGACGACATGGTTTCGTTCGAAACTACCGACATTTCAGTAGCCGTGAGTGGGCCCAAGGGCCTCATGGTTCCGGTGCTGCGCAACGCCGACCAGATGAGCTTCGCCGAGGTCGAGGGCGGAATCAAGGACCTCGCCACCAAAGTGCGCGACGGCAAAATCAGCGTCGACGAGATGACGGGCGGATGCTTCACCATCACCAACGGCGGCGTGTTCGGCTCGATGCTTTCGACTCCGATCATCAACCCGCCGCAGAGCGCCATCCTCGGAATGCACAACCTCGTCGAGCGCCCCGTGGTGCGCGACGGCCAGATTGTGGTGCGCCCCATCATGTACGTGGCGATGAGCTACGACCACCGCATCATTGACGGCCGTGAGTCGGTCGGAACCTTGGTCGCCATCAAAGAAGCCCTCGAAAATCCCGTGGAGCTCCTGATGGGCGGCGATGTGAAAGCGGGGTTGGGCTTGTAGCCCTTTGCCCCATGCAGTTCATCGACACCCACACGCACCTCGACAACCCCCAACTCGAGGCCGACCGCTCCGAAGTTTTTGCGCGAATGCGCGAGGCGGGGGTGGCAATGGCGCTCATCCCCAACGTCGACGACGAAAGCTGGCCGCGCATGCAGGCGCTTCAGGCCGAATACCCTAACTCGGTGCGGCTGATGCTCGGACTCCATCCCTGCCATGTGGGTGAGGATTGGTCTGAAGTTTTGGACCGCTACGAGGCCCTATGGAAAGCGACGCCCGACGCCTTTGTAGCTGTCGGCGAACTGGGACTCGATCTCTACTGGGATCAAACCACCTTGGACCGTCAAGTTGCCGCGCTCGAGCGACAGCTCGAATGGTGCCTGCGCTGGGACAAGCCGTTCAGTATGCATGTGCGCGAGGCCTGGGGCCCCACCATGGACGTGCTGCGGGCCTGGAAGGGCCGCGGACTGCGCGGGGTACTGCACTGCTTTACAGGCTCGCGTGAAATCGCGTCTGAACTCATTGACATGGGCCTTTACCTCGGAATCGGAGGCGTCACCACCTTCCCCAAAGCCGGCGTGGTCGACGTACTGCGTGCCACGGGCCTTGAGCGCGTGGTTCTTGAAACGGATTCGCCGTACTTGGCGCCGGTTCCGTTTCGCGGCAAGCGTAACGAATCGGCCTACGTGCGCCGCGTCGCCGAGCATTTGGCGGCACAGCTCGAAGTTCCGTTGAGCGAAGTCGCCGAAGTCACCAGCCGCAACGCGCGGCATATCTTCGGACTGTGAAACTGCTGATTCTCTACACGGGCGGAACCATTGGCATGGTGGCCCAGCGCGACGGAAGTTTGGTTCCGTTCCATGCCGACGCCCTGCGCGCCAACGTGCCTGATTTGGCCCGACTCGCCGCCGAGGTCGACTGCCGCAGCTTGGGCCAGCCCAAGGATTCGTCGGACGTCGGCCCCGACGACTGGCGTGCCATGGCCGACGCCTTATGGGCGGCACGCGACGAATTTGACGGCTTTGTGGTGCTTCACGGAACCGACACCATGGCCTATACCGCCAGCGCCTTGAGCTTTATGCTGGGCGGCTTATTTGGCAAGCCGGTGGTGCTTACGGGGAGCCAGGTTCCGCTCGGCGTGCTTCGCAGCGACGGCCGCGACAACCTGCTCACGAGCCTTGAAATCGCCATGCTGCGCGACGCTCAAGGTGGCCCGCAGGTGCGCGAGGTGACGGTGTTTTTTGAGAACCGCCTCTTTCGCGGAAACCGGGTGTACAAGCATTCCGCGCGCCAATTCGACGCGTTTCACAGCCCCAACTACCCTGAATTGGGCCGAAGCGGAGTCGAACTCGTGCTGCACCGCAAGCGCTTGTGGCAGCCAGACCTCGGCGAAGGCCGACGCACGGCGCTCAACGCCAACGTGGCCGTCGCAACCCTTACGCCCGGCATGACCGAGGCCTCCCTGCGCGCCATGCTACTGGGTAGCGGAGCCCAAGGCGTCATTCTGCAAACGTTGGGCAGCGGGAATGCCCCCGCTTGGCCCTGGTTGGCCGCGGTGCTGACTGAGGCGGGCGCCCAAGGAGTCCGATTGGCCCACGTGTC
>CAIJMB010000069.1 GCA_903821715.1 uncultured Flavobacteriales bacterium | reverse complement strand
CACGGGAATCCACGGAAAACCGCTCTCGTCGCCACTCGGGGCGGATTGGGTACTGGCAAGGAGTTTTTGCAGCTCGGGATAAGTCAGTAGCACGGTGATTCCGAGCAAGATGGCCATCATTATAAGGTCGATGAGGCGTTCGACGATAATGGTACCGATGAGGATGTCGACTGGAATTTTATCACTGCGCCGCAGGGCGGTGGCGCGGGCTACCTCACCGGCACGCGGAACCACCATATTGATGAGGTAGCCAATTCCGATTGCGTGCGTCGCCCTCCAGGACGTCGTGGTGTATCCCATGGAGTCGAGGACGATTTTCCAACGCATTCCGCGCGAAATCACAGCGGAATAGCCGACTGCAATGCTCACTGCAAACCAGTACCAGGTAGCCCGGCGCATTTCGCGGCCCACTGCCTTAATGTCCACATCGCGAAAGGCGAAGTACAGTAGGCCAACACCCAATGCGGCAAATACAAGGGTTTTGAGCCAACTAGGAATTCGTGGTACGCTCAAAATTAGGCTCTTAATCGGTTGGTCGGCTCCTCAGGAAAGAGCAGGGTGGGCTGAAATTGGCGCGCCTCGTCCACGCTCATCGCAGCATAGGCAATGATGATGATGATGTCTCCTTTTTGTACTCGGCGGGCAGCTGGGCCATTGAGGGTGACTTCGCCGCTGCCTTTTCCTCCGCGAATGACGTAGGTATCAAATCGTTCTCCGTTGTTGATGTTGACAATCGTAACCTTTTGACCTTCAATTAGTTTGGCGGCGTCAATGAGGTCACTGTCGAGCGTGATGCTTCCAATGTAGTTCAACTCGGCGCCTGTAACTCGGACGCGGTGAATTTTGCTGTAGAGTACCTCAATTGTCATGGGCGGCAAAGGTACAACGGTGCGTTGTCGATGAGCCGCACTTCTCCGGCATAAACGGATATAAGTGTTTGAACACTCCGGCCGTAGGAGTCCACGGGGCGGTCGGGGTCGGTTAAGGCCTCAAGGGTGTCAGAGAAGATGAAGTCGATGGATTCCACCACGAGGCCCTCGGCACGCTCGAGTTCTTTGCGCAGCTCTCGCTGAAGCGCGCGGGCCGGAGCAGGGAATTCGCGCACCTCGTTGGCCGCCCACAATAAGGCGTGGTAGATGGCGGGGGCTGCGGTGCGCTGCTGCGGACTAAGCAGTCGGTTGCGCGAACTCATTGCAAGTCCATCCGACTCGCGTAGGGTGGGACACGATACGATGATCGGGGTTCCGCCACGAAGAGCCGCGAGGCGGCGCACCACCGCAACTTGCTGAAAGTCTTTGAGCCCAAAGTAGGCCTTGGTGGCTAAGCTGAGGGTGAACAGGCGATCCACGACGGTCGCCACACCCTGAAAATGACCGGGTCGAAGGGCTCCCTCGAGCCGGGTGTCGAGCCCTTCCAAGTCAAAGTGCTGGCTTTGAACTCCGTCAGGGTAGAGGTCGGCGGCCGAAGGGAACCAGACCGCAGCGGCTTCAGAATCCCGCAGTAGCGCGATGTCTCCGTCCTCGTCGCGAGGGTAAGAAGCCAGATCCTCGGGCCGGTTGAACTGCGTCGGATTGACAAAAATGCTGACTAATACGGGTGCTCCATCCTTGGCCGCGCGGGCCACTAAAGCGAGGTGCCCGGCATGCAATGCCCCCATGGTGGGAACAAATCCAAGTTCGTTGTGTGTACTGCGCCATTCGCGTAGTTGGTCGAGGGTCCGAAGGACCGTGAGAGATTCCGCCAAAACAGCCCAAAACTAGAGCGCCAATTTAGAATTTCGTACCTTTGTGGGCCAATTTATAGGCACGATAAGAAGAGATTATGGCAAAGCGGCGCATTTTATACGTTTCACATGAGATTAAGCCCTACTTCCCCGAGGGGGATTTGGCCAATGCCGCACTGGCTTTCCCGAAGAAAATGAACGAGTTAGGTCATGAAATTCGCGCCTTCATGCCTCGGTTTGGTATCATCAACGAACGCCGCCACCAACTTCACGAAGTTATTCGTTTGAGCGGAATCAACGTGGTCATTAACGACTACGACCAGCCGCTGATCATTAAAGTTGCATCCGTTCCGGGAGCCAAGATTCAAGTCTACTTCATTGATAACGAGGAGTACTTCAAGCGCAAGGGAACGTGGGAAGACGCCCAGGGCTCCTTTTACGACGACAACGGAGCGCGATCGCTATTTTTTAGCAAGTCCATCATTGAGACTATCAAAAAGCTCGGTTGGCAACCTGACGTAGTCCACGTGATGGGCTGGATGTCTGCTCCGCTGCCAGTGTACTTGCGCCAGTTTCACAGCGACGACGCTCATTTTGCCGGAACCAAAGTGGTCTACAGCCTCTTTGAAAATGGTTACGACGGAAATCTTGACAAAGGACTCGAAGAGGGCATGACCTTTGACGGAGTGCAGGGTATGGACCAGTTCACCAATCCTTCGGCCGAGGCGCTCTTTTGCGGAGCCGCTCGCCACGCTGACGCCGTGCTTCAAATGAGCCCAAATGCTTCTCCTGCTGCGGTGGAGGCCGCTAAGGCTGCCGGGGTTCCCGTACACAATGGGGCAGAGTTCCTTGAGAACCCTGCGGCCCTTGATGCGTTCTACGAGTCACTATTCGCTTAAGCGTTTATGCGTCGGATCATCGCCGTTGCTGCACTCGCGTTCGCGTTGGCGTCCTGCGAAAAGTCGACTGGAGAAATCGGTTTAGATTTTGTCGACGGAAGTCAGTTTGCCTTCGGAACGAAGTCAGCGGTAGCCATTCGCACCCACACCGAGGCGTTTGATTCCCTGGTGACGTTGCGTCCCGCAGCGCTGCTCGTGGGCAGCTACCAAGACCCCATTTTTGGACGCCCAACGGCTTCGTTTGCCACCCAGTTGGTGTTGAGTTCGGTTGCGCCAGACTTCGGAGCCAATCCCACGGTAGATTCCGTCTTCATGATCCTTCCGTATGCCGGATGGTACGGTGACACGACGGCGTCGTTTCACATTAAGGTGCAGCGCAGCGATTCCGCCTTGACCGATTCAGTGTACTACGCATTTAGTACCGTAGCTGGGGGCGAGACCCTCTGCGACACGAGTTTTGTGCCCAAGGCAGGGGTTAAGACCCTTCGCACCGGGGTGCGTGTGGGTGAAACCTCAATGTTTCTTAACCTCAGCCGCCAAAAATTTCAGGAGTGGATTGTGGACGCGTCAACCAGTACTCCGAGTGTTTTAGCGTCCAATGCGGCCTTTTTAGAATACTTCAAGGGCCTCGTCATTTCAGGTGGACCAGGCAACGAGACCATGTACCAGTTCAATCCGGGTGACGCTTCGGCCAAGGTTCGAATTTTTTACACGAACGATTCAATTCGCGCAGACACTTCGGCAACCGGCAAGGACTATGGGGTGTACGACCTACTATGGACCTCAGGCGTGCAGAGCTTTAACATGATTGCGCACGACCGCAGCCAGGCTGATTTTGACCTAACTGCGCAGGACACGGTGCTCGGCGAGTCTTCGGTCTACATTCAAGGCCTCGGTGGCGCGGTCACCGTGCTCAACCTCGACGGATTGCGTGCATTGCGCGATAGTGGATACGTCGTGAACTACGCTGAACTCGTAGTGCCCGTTCGCGAGGGATCGAATTTGAAGTACCAAGCTCCAGGCGGATTGAGTGTGCTCCAGGTCAAAGGTTCTGCAAAAACGCTCATTCGCGACTACCAACGTGGGTCGGTGGGCGGAACATTTTCTGCGACCGGAGTCCTTCGCAAAGGAGCCTACCGCTTTGAAATCACTCGCCACGTACAGGATTTGCTCGGACTGGACAGCACGTCGTCCTACCGAATGATGCTCATTCCGGAGCGCATGGCTTCGTCACCGTTGCGCGCCGTCCTGCACGGCAACGCCGACGCAGTCGAGCCAATGTCGCTAAATTTGTGGTACACCAAACCAAACTAAATCGCGTATGTGCGGCATTGTAGGCTACATCGGGCCCCGTGAGGCGTATCCGATCCTCGTCCAAGGACTTAAACGTTTAGAATACCGCGGCTATGATTCCTCAGGGGTTGCGCTGTACAATGGTCGACTGGACGTCTTTAGAAAAGTGGGCAAGGTTTCGGCCCTTGAGGCCTTAGCCGATGCAGAACGACCACATGGTACCCTTGGGATTGGTCACACTCGATGGGCCACTCACGGCGAGCCGTCGGACCGCAATGCGCACCCACACACGTCCAATTCCGGCCGACTTGTCATCGTACACAACGGAATCATTGAGAACTACGCGCAACTGAAAGCGCTGCTTGCAAACAAAGGCTACAGTTTCTCGAGCGATACCGACACCGAGGTCCTCGTCAACTTTATTGAGTACATCCAGAACGAAGAGAAGGTCAACCTTCAGCAAGCAGTGCGGCTTGCTCTGAACGAGGTGGTTGGGGCGTACGCCATCGTCGTGATGAGTACCGACGAACCCGACCAAATGGTGGTCGGTCGCCTGGGCTCTCCGCTCGTTCTTGGACTTGGCGATAACGAGTTCTTTGTGGGCAGTGACGCAACCCCATTCATTGACTCGACCAAAAAAGTCATTTACCTCGAGGACGGAGAAATGGCGGTCGTTCAGCGCAGCGGAGTAGTTGTGCGCAAGATTGCCAACGACATGCCGGTAGATAATGTGATCCACCAGCTTCAAATTGATTTGGCGGCCATCGAAAAGGGTGGATTTGATCACTTTATGATCAAAGAAATCTTTGAGCAGCCCAAGTCAATCCTCGATACCGTGCGCGGACGCCTCAACTTCAAGACCGGCGAGGTCAAGATGGCCGGCCTGGACGCGATTAGCGACAAGCTTTTGAATGCTCAGCGCATCATTGTGATTGGCTGCGGAACCTCGTGGCACGCCGGTCTTGTCGGTGAGTACCTCATCGAAGACTTGGCCCGCGTTCCCGTAGAGGTAGAATACGGAAGCGAATTCCGCTACCGCAACCCCATCATTGGCCCCAACGACGTGGTCATTGCCGTTTCGCAGTCCGGCGAAACCGCCGACACGCTCGCTGCAATTAAAATGGCCAAGGCCAACGGCGCTACCGTCTTCGGAATCTGCAACGTTGTCGGTTCATCGATCGCCCGTGAAACTCATGCCGGAGCCTACACCCACGCTGGCCCCGAGATCGGCGTAGCCTCGACCAAGGCCTTCACCGCCCAAGTCACGGTATTCACCCTACTCGCCATGTGGCTGGGTCAGCACAAGGGCGTCATGTCTGCGGAGCGTTCTGCTGAACTTGCCCGCGAGCTCGAGGCAATTCCCGCCAAAATCGAATCGATGCTCAAGCTCGATGGCCAAATTCGTGAAATCGCCAAAACCATGGTAGATGCCACCAACGCCTTATTCTTGGGTCGCGGATACAACTTCCCCGTCGCCCTAGAGGGTGCCCTTAAGTTGAAAGAAATTAGCTACATACATGCAGAGGGCTATCCTGCTGCTGAAATGAAGCACGGCCCGATTGCCCTCATCGACGAGCACATGCCGGTCGTCGTAATTGCTCCATTTGGCGAGCTATATGAGAAGCTTGTGAGCAACGTTCAAGAGGTAAAGGCCCGCAAAGGCCGCATCTACGCCATTACAGGTGAAAATAGTGACGCCATTGCCGCGGTGAGCGACGAGTTGATTGCCATTCCTTCGACCGACGAAGCACTGTCACCTCTGCTGACCACTGTACCGTTGCAGCTTTTGAGCTACCACGTGGCAGTGCTGCGTGGTTGCAATGTGGACCAACCGCGGAACCTCGCGAAGAGTGTGACGGTGGAGTAAGTGGGAAAGTCTCAGAATTATTGGCCTCTGTGCCTCTATTTCGAAGAAACTTCGATGTTTTCTTAGTCTTGTTAATAGTCAACATTACAAAAGCTTAGGTACTTTTGATTCTCAAATCAACCCTAATGAATCAAATTACCCGACTTACTGCTCTTTTTGTGAT
>CAIJMB010000068.1 GCA_903821715.1 uncultured Flavobacteriales bacterium | reverse complement strand
TGCGCCGCTACGGAGCCGACATTCAGCTTCCCGCCGGTCTAATTCTGCCGCCCGCCCGCCGAGTGAGCTTTAGCCCCCAAGCGGAATTCACCTCTCCATGCCTCGCCAAGCACCTTCAGCAGATTGAAGGACTCGATGAGGCCGGCGTAGCCGAGGCTATCGCTACCGCAACCGCGGAATACCGTCGCGTCCTTGATCGGGGCGACCGCCTTGTGCTTCAAGGAATCGGCAGCCTCCGCCGCATCGAATCGCAGTGGACCTTCAAAGCCAGCCTCGAAGCCAACTTCCTGTCGAGCTCGTTCGGCCTTCCCATGTTCCGCATGGACCTCGCTTCGTCAGAATCCATTGCTCCATCACGAACCGCGAAGGGTGAAGCCCCTCGGGTGCGCTCGTGGCAAGCCGCAGCAATTGTAGCCGGCGCGCTTGGCCTCGCAGCCATTGGCGGAAGCAAAGACAACGTGCGCACCACCGTCCAGCAAGCCACCATCGATTGGAACGTTTCAGACTGGTTTCAATCCCAGAAATCAACCCTGATTCGCACCTGGGATTCGTGGAGCGCGTCCGTCGAAGAGTTCGTGACGCCCGCCAACGAGCCCGTTCGCGAAGATGCGACCCTACCCGCTAGCCAACCAGCTGAAGTGCCAG
Source organism: uncultured Flavobacteriales bacterium (assembly GCA_903821715.1). Classification (GTDB taxonomy): domain Bacteria; phylum Bacteroidota; class Bacteroidia; order Flavobacteriales; family Schleiferiaceae; genus TMED14. Next base: position 2,491 of record CAIJMB010000068.1, on the reverse strand, counting down.
CAAGTGAAGCCGAAAGCAAGCCAGCAGCTAAAGAGCCAGCAGCTAAAGAGCCAGCAGCCAGCAAGCCAGCAGCCAAGGGAGCTAACGAGCCAATCTCAGCTAACCTCGCTAACCTTGCCAAAAAGGCCAACGAGCCAGTCTCAGCTAAAAAGTCAACGAGCGCGCCAGCCAATGAGTCAGTCTCAGCTCAAAAGCCAACGAGCCAGCGAGCGGATCAGCCCTACGCGCTGATTGTAGGGGCCTTTGCCGATGGTGCCAATGCCATACGCCTTGTGAGTGACTTGAAAAAGTCGGGATTCCCGGCAGAAGTACTGGATGCCAAAGTCGGCCTGAAGAAGGTCGCCCTGCGTACCTTTGCCAGCGAGGACGCCGCCCGCAAGGCTAAAGACCAGCTTAAAGGGGACTTTCCGGCGATCTGGATCTACCACGAATGAAACCAAAGCATCCCTCGGAATCCCTCACGGTGATGACCGAGATTGTTCTTCCGAACGACACGAACAACCTCAACAATTTGTTTGGGGGCCAGCTCTTGAGCTGGATGGACCGGTGCGCCGCCATTTCGGCACACCGCCATTGCCGCCGCACGGTGGTTACGGCTTCAGTAAACAATGTATCGTTCAATGAGGCGATTCCGCAAGGAGCCATTGTGACACTCGAATCCAAGGTTTCGCGCGCGTTCAGCAGCTCGATGGAGGTGTGGGTGGATGTGCACATGGAAGACCAGCGAGGCACTGGAAAGCGAACGAAGTGCAACGAAGCGATCTATACGTTTGTAGCGGTGGACGATTTGGGGCGACCAATTCCGATTCCGGCCATAGAGCCCGAAACCGACGAGGAGCAACGTCGCTACGACGGAGCGCTGCGCCGCCGCCAGTTAGCCTTGATTTTGTCTGGAAAGATGAAGCCCGAAGATGCCCATGAGCTCAGGGCGCTGTTCTTACCAAAAGACGCTGACCAAGCCTGAGGCGAGCAGCGAGGGCCAGAGTAGGATGCGCATCCAGTACTTTGGCATGTAATCTTGAAGATTGACGAGTTGAGGCGCAGCAAAGACTGCGAGTAAGCCGCTTGTCGCCGCATCAGGATGCGCGATGCGCCACAAGATGGCCACGAGGATTCCAGACCACGATAAGTACAGTCCTTGTCGCTTTGAGCGCTTCGCCGAAACTGCAGCCCGAACCGTTTGAGGGATAGCGACGATCAACCAAAATAGCACGGTCCATTCTCCTGGACTGGGTAGGGTTTGCGTCCAACTCGGCTTGAGCGCAGCCAGCCACTGATAAAAGTGTTCGGGTCCCCCTATGGTCCAGTAGTAGGTGGCAATGGCTGTGGCGGGCACGAGCCATCCCAAAATCAACTGAAGGAATCCTCGTCCGGAACGGGTGGTACCCCAGCCAATCGCCCACAACGAGACGAGAATAAAGTAGCTAAACCGAACGTTCCACAGCAGCAGAATACCCGTGACAAAACCGAGGTTGATACGGCGCGCCAGGGCGCTCCGCTGGTCAAAGGCCATTTCATAGGCCAATGCCATCCAGGCCGCTGCCGCCAGCGAACCGCCCAAGGTGTACCATTGGATTCCTTGACGGCTTCCACTCAAAGCCACCGCGGCTGAAAACCACAACCAGCCAAAGAGGTAGTTCTGCTTGAGGTAGCGGCTCCGGTAGACGAGAATGAAGTTGACAAACCAGGCTCCAACGCCCGTTGCAAGAGCCAAAAGCACCGAATTCGGAGCGCCGACAAGAGTGTTGATGCCGAAACTGATCCCGGCAACGGCAAGGACGAGCACGAAGGCGACTCCAGGGTGGGCATTGCGAAAGAGGAGTGTGGGCATTTGGTCAGGCTGGGTTACCTTTGGGCATCTCAAAAGTACATTGCTATGCCCCTGCGCACCTTTTTTGAAGCTACCGGCGACCTATTTGAATTGACGTTCATGGCTATGCCTTGGGTTGGACCTGCCGCAAACGTGGTATTTTGGTCAATCATTGCAGGCGGTATTGGGTACTGGCTTCGCGAAATGAGCAAGCACGAGAAGCAGCAAGGCTAAGCCTTACTTCGCGTCCAAGGGCCAGCCGTAAATCGTCCCGATGTCTCGGCGGACTTGCTTTCCTTCAAACTGAATTTGATCCACGCGGGCATAGGCTCGCGTTTTTGCTTCCTCGGCATTCGCACCTAGACCGGTGATGGCGAGGACGCGTCCGCCGTTGGTGACCAACTGACCGTCGCGCAGCGCGGTTCCGGAATGAAACAAAAGACTGCCCTCAGAAGGCAGCTCGGTGCCCGTAATCGCCAGCCCCTTGGGGTAGTCACCGGGGTATCCGGGAGCCGTCATGACCACGGTGATCGCCGTATCGGACTTGACCGCCGCCGGACGCGTGGCAATGTGGCCGCGGGCTGCATCAATCATGAGGGCGAGTAGGTCCTCATCAAGGCGCGCAAGGACGGCCTCGGTTTCGGGATCGCCCATGCGGACGTTGTACTCGATCACCTTGGG
>CAIJMB010000067.1 GCA_903821715.1 uncultured Flavobacteriales bacterium | reverse complement strand
GCCCATGTTCCAAGCGTCTTCCACGCTTCCGTACATCGTTTGGTCGTACTGGTTGGGCATCGACAAGAACTCGTTGTGGTTGATTTTAACCATAAACGGAATCTTGTGGGCGTACTTGCGGCTCAGCATCGCGAGGCCGCCAAAGGTTGAGGCTACGGCGTTGCAGTCGGCTTCGATGGCGAGTTTAATAATGTTCTCGGGATCAAAGTAGATCGGGTTGGGGGCGAAGCTGGCTCCGGCGCTGTGCTCGACGCCTTGGTCTACCGGTAGGATGCTGAGGTAGCCTGAGTTGCCCAAGCGACCGGTTCCGTAGAGCGACTGAAGGGCGCGAAGGGTGGGATTGTTGCGGTTGCTCGAGATGAAGTAGTCGTCGACAAACTGGGGCGAGGGCAGGTGCAGGTCTTCTTTGCGGACTTTGGTGCACGTGTGCTTGAGCAAGTAGTCGGCTTGATCGCCGAGCAGGCTAACGATACGGTCGGAGGCCATAAAAACGCTTTAAAATGGATGAGCTGCAAACCTAGGGAAAAATTTCTGCCCCGCCCATGCTTTGGATGGGAAGTTACCCACAGGTTAAGGCAATTAAACGCTTAAAACGGGAGTCCAATTGCGATTTGCAGCGCGCTTCGGCGGATTCCCTCAGATGGGCGCCACCACGCATCGCCCGTGGCGAGTCGACGGGGGTCGTAAACCTGAAGGCCCCAGTCGGCCCGAGCAATGAAAAAGTCAAAGTCATAGCGTAGCCCAAAACCCATTCCGAGAGCGGTTTGACGCGGCATGCGCAGCAGGTTGAACGACACCGCTTCGCGCAGTTCTGGGTTGTCGAGCAGATCCCACTGGGCAGTGGCGGCATTCGCCGAAGTCAACCAGACGTTACCGGCGTCGAGAAAAACCGCTCCAAAGGTGGAACCAGCGATTGGAAAGCGCCACTCGGCTTGGCCGAGAAGTTTAATGGATCCGGATCCCAAAATCCCCGCCGTGTCAAAGACGGCCTTGGGTAGGGCGCCCGGACCGATGCGAAAGTTGATCCAGGACCTCAGGTCGTTTGACCCGCCCGCGTAAAACGCACGCTCAAACGGCGGAAGCCCCGGGCTGTTGGCCAGTGCATGCAGGTATCCGGCTTGGACGCGCATGGCGCCTTCTCGCCGTTGGCGTCCGCGAAAGCGCCATCGGTAGTCGGCCTCGGCCCGCAGATAGTGCGCGTAGGGCACGTTGGCCAAGGTAAAGGGTTGGTCTCGTGCGGACTTGGTGGCGAGCATTCCGAGATCGGTGAGAATTCCGGACGTTTCAAAGGACCACTCACTTCGGCGTGACCAGCGACCTTCAGATAGGGTGGGGCGCTTCAGCGACATGCGGGGCCCTAAAATCAGGATGTCTTGAAAGCCCGACTTGCTCGCCAGCGCCGCATAAAAGGTCGAATCGATCCCGCGCAAGTCTACGTAGGTGGCGTACAAAGGTTTGAGGTCCCAGGTCATTCGGTTGGGAGCCTCCCAGTGGTAGTGCAGCTCACCGCTGACCGCCAAACGGTCAAACTCGCGGCGGTACTGGCGTCCGAGGGTGAAGTTGGCGCTGCTGCGCGCTTGGTTTCGGCGCACCTTGGGCAGCCCGATGAGGTCCGGAACCTCAAGCTGCACGCCCAATTCAAGAAAGTAGGTGCGAAAGAGCGAGCTGGTGTCGCCTACGGCCACGCCGAGTCCGCCCGCCACTTTTCCGCTCAGTGCTTCGAGGCCCCCAAAGGGGTTGCGGTCGCGCACTTCGATGGCGGTTTGCAGTCCGTAAATGCCTGAAGTGTTGGTGCCCTCGGTCTCCCACAGCAACCCCACGCGCGGTGCCGGTTTGAGCACCAGTTCCGCGTCTAAGCTGTCGCCCCTCGGGCTCAGCCGCCACTGCTGGTTTTGGTAGGCATCCAGCCGGCGGAGCCATTCCTGGCTTTGAGTCACCGTCGACGCCCGGTAGAGGTCGCCCGACTCAAGCAGGTGAAGGCGGCGAATTCCGCGCGCGTTGAGGCCGTAGTTGAGCGAGTCCGCCACGGTTACGCGCCCAAAGTACCAGGGCTTGTGCGGCAATTCCTGAGGGCCAAATTCACCGTCGCGCACCCAGTTGTGAATGAGCCAATAGCCGTCCGCGCGGTAAGGGTGGCCGAGCGTGTCAAGGTCAAAACCGACGGCTTCGGGGCCGATGGTAAAAAAACCGTGTTCTTTCAAAAAATCTGCGATGCGCTTGCGCTCGGACTCGAGCATGTCGCGCGACAGCCGCATTCCCGGAACCAGCAGCGACCCCATGCGCAACGTGGTCATCTGGTCCTCAATCGCTGGGGCATAAACCTCAGGAACCACCGTCCCCAAACGGGTCGCCTTGCCCCGCTGCAGATCGAATTTGAGGGTGGTTCCGCGCGGACCCTGCACCACCTCGTGCCCCACCTTGGCAAAAAAGTAGCCCTCTTGGCGCAGCTTGCGCTCGAGCTGCATGACGGTTTCGGCCACTTTGCTCGTGTCGAGCAGTGCCGGAGCCTCCCCAATGTTTTGCAGCCAGCGACCGCGTCGGGTGTTGGGTTTGCGCGCCCCGCGCTGGTACAGCGCCACGTAGGGGTAGCTGCCCATTACGTTGGTATTGGTCTGTATTTGAATGAGTTCGAGGTACTTGTCGTCGCTGCGAACCTGCGCTCCCTCAGTGAGTTCGATTCGGCGAATCCAAGTCTGCCCCTCGGGCAGCCATCGCTGAGGGTTGCACGATGCCGCGACGATAGCCGCCGCCAGGATAATTAATCCCTTATGCCTCATTGAGTTGGCGGATGGTGGCCACGGGGTCGTTCGCCTTAAAGACGGCATTGCCCGCCACGAGCACGTTGGCGCCGGCTTTTTTGAGGTCCGAAGCATTCTGCAATCCTACGCCACCGTCAATTTCGATGAGGGTCGCGGTGCCCGCGTCGTCAATCATGCGGCGCAGTCGTTCTACCTTTTTAAACATTTGCGGAATAAAGGCTTGGCCGCCAAACCCTGGGTTTACGCTCATCAAGCACACGAGGTCCAAATCGCCCAGCACGTCGGCCAACAGATCGACGGGGGTGTGCGGATTCAGGGCTACGCCCGCCTTCATTCCCAGCGCGCGGATCTGCTGCAGGCTGCGGTGCAGGTGCGTGCTCGCCTCGTAGTGCACGGTAAGTACGTCGGCTCCGGCCTTTTTGAAGTCCTCGAGGTAGCGCTCAGGCTGCACGATCATCAGGTGCACGTCCAAGGGTTTTTCAGCATGGCGCTTGATGGCCTCAGTCACGGGCAATCCGAAACTCAAATTCGGAACAAAGACTCCGTCCATAATATCCACGTGAATCCACGCAGCGTCTGAAGCGTTGAGCATGCGCACGTCGCGCTCGAGGTTGGCGAAATCGGCCGAAAGGATAGAGGGAGCAATCATGCCCCCAAAGGTAGTGCGTACCTTCGGGGTCTTATGCCCTGGACCAACCCACAACGCAAATGGCTGCGCGAGCTGCAGCACCGCAAAGGCCGCGAAAAGCACGGTGCACTCGTCGTCGAAGGCCGCAAGGCCATCGCAGAATTCATCACCAGCGGCTGGAAGCCACTTCTCTTGGCCACCACCGGCGCCTCACTGGGTCCCGACTGCCTCGAAGTAACGGCGCGCGACCTGCGCGAGGTGTCGTCGCTTGACACTCCGCCCGATTCGCTCGCCGTGTTTGCGTGGGACGACCTCGACCCGCGCCCCGACGGCCGCGTGCTCGTGCTCGACCGCGTGCAGGATCCAGGTAATGCCGGAACCCTCTTGCGCATGGCCGACTGGTTCGGCGTCGCCTACATTCTGCACACCACCGGAACCGTCGACTTCGGCAACCCGAAAACCGTTCAAGCCAGCATGGGCTCTCTCGCCCGCGTCCCCGTGCGCTACGCCACCGAATCGGAGGCCATCACCCTCTTGCAGTCCGAAGGCCGCCCCATCGTGGTCGCGGACTTGGACGGAACCCCTCCCAGTCAAGTGAACTGGTCTCCCAACGTGGCCCTTGTGGTCTCGAACGAAGGCCAAGGTCCATCCCAAGCCTGGCGCGACGCCGCCACCGCCATTGCCACCATCGACCGCGCACCCTCAAGCCGCACCGAAAGCCTCAATGTAGCCACGGCTGCGGCGATGCTGCTGTACGAGGCGCACCGGTAGCTGGCGAGGTTGGCTCGTTGGCTCGTTGGCGAGGTTGGCTCGTTGGCGAGGTTGGCTCGTTGGTCAATAGTCATTGGCAACTAGTTGCTGGTTGCCCGTTGGTTACTGGTTACTCGTTGGTAACTAGTTGCTGGTTGCTAGTGGCTACGACGCAGCACCAAAGGGCTTTAGCGCGGAGTGCCGAACGCACTGAGCGCCATCGCCCTAAGCGCCGCAGGCGCGAAGGGCGGGTTCGGTTATAACCGGATTTTACTTTTTTTGTCCCGCGCCAAAAGTGGCATGTGGATAATTTTCAACATTTTGTGATTTTAGCCAGGCAGTGATCAGCCAACGAGCCAACCTCGCCAATCTTGCTACTCGAAGGTGAACACGTAGTCGCGGCTGCGGTGCCGGACTACTGGGATCGATTCCGAGAGTTTGGTTCCGTCAGGGACGCCGAGGTTGCCGAGGCCGAAGCTCCAGCGGAGCTGGGGCGAAAGTTTGAAGAATTCAAAGTAGAGGTCGGTTCCGAGGGCGAGGTCAAAGCCGTAGTCGATGGGCTGAAGCTTGAAGAGGCGGTCGTCGACGACTTTGGCTTTGCTTCCGAGGTCGTAAGTGGTGTGCAGGGCACCGAGTGCAAACCAGCGATGGTTGCCGATGCGCTCGGACTTCCATTTCAATTCGATGGGTAGGCGTACGAGTGATGATTCGACCCGGCGGGTGGTCCAATCACGGATTCCGGTGGCCCGGTCGACCCCGTCGATCAAGAGCGTGCGTTCGCCGGCGATGTAGGTCGGGTTGACGCGCAGGTTGAGGTATTGGCTGAGGCGTACGTCGGTGACGATTCCTACGAGGTAACCGGGGCTGGCTTGGGGCACGACGTGGTAGATGCCCTCGGGCCACTCTGGAGTGTGCTGGACGGCGAAGTCGAGCTGACTGATTCCGAGAAAGAATCCGAAGTG
>CAIJMB010000066.1 GCA_903821715.1 uncultured Flavobacteriales bacterium | reverse complement strand
CCCGAGCGTTGCTCGGGGCTTTTCTTTTTAACGACGGCGTCCCTGGGGGCGCGTGGGGCGGCGAGGTCCGCCTCCGCCCGCGGCAGCCTTGGCAACCATTCCAAAGGAATCGGGAGTCGACAGCACTGACGGGAAGGGGTGCTCGCGCTCGGCCGGAACCTCAACGTTGATGAGCTTGAGGACAGCCTGCCAGTTGCCGTACTCTTCGCGGTCGATGAACGAGTAGGCCACGCCTGAGGCGCCCGCGCGACCCGTACGGCCGATGCGGTGCACGTAGGTTTCGGCTACGTCCGGAATGTCCATATTGATTACGTGCGTGAGCTCGTCGATGTCGATTCCGCGCGCAGCAATGTCGGTAGCCACAAGCACACGGGTTTTGCCCTTTTTAAAGCTGGTAAGGGCAGCCTGGCGGGCGTTCTGCGACTTGTTGCCGTGAATGGCGAGGGCGGGGATTCCGCGGCGCTCTAAATCTTTAGAGATGCGGTCGGCTCCGTGCTTGGTACGCGAAAAAACGAGCACCGACTTGATGTCGTCGTCGGACTTCAGCACGTGCGCAAGCAGGTCGCGCTTGGCGTTGGTGTCCACGAAGTAGGCCTTTTGGGTAATTTTTTCGGCGGTACTCGATACGGGATCTACTGAAACGCGGACGGGATCCACGAGCAGATCGTCACTCAGGCGAAGTACTTCAAACGGCATCGTGGCGCTAAAGAACATAGTCTGACGCTCGCGCGGAAGCTTGGCAATCACCTTGCGCACATCGTTGATAAAGCCCATGTCGAGCATGCGGTCGGCCTCGTCGAGCACAAACCAGGTCAGGTCGCGCAGGTCCACGTGGCCCTGCTGCATCAAGTCGAGCAGTCGGCCGGGCGTGGCGACGACAATTTCGGAACCGCGGCGCAGCGCGTCCACTTGGGGCTGCTGGCCGACTCCGCCAAAAATGAGGGCGCGCTTCACGTCGACGTACTTGCCATAGTCGCGAATGCTCTCGTCAATCTGGATTGCGAGTTCGCGGGTCGGAGTCAAAATCAGCGCACGAATCGGGCGCTGCGCGTCGATAGGCTCGCGGCTTAGAAGTTCAATAATGGGAAGCACGAACGCGGCTGTTTTGCCGGTTCCGGTCTGGGCGGTGCCCAGCACGTCGCGGCCTTCGAGGGCCGGCGGAATCGCTTGCTGCTGAATCGGTGTGGGGCTTTCGTAGCCCAGGTCCTGAAGCGCATCCAAAATGTCTGCGTTCAGATCGAGATCTGTAAATTTCATATTCCCTAAGGGAGGCGGAGCGCCGCACCGGAAGCGGCCGCACCAAGGTTAATACTCCCTCCGGTGTGAAGGCAGCCGCCCTAGCAACTGCGGCGCAAAGGTACCGAACATTCTACAAATTGGTGCGTTATGCGGAATTTGCTAAAAGTCAGGCGGCCCAACGCATTTTTTACCAAAGCAATCAATTGAAATTTAAGGGCACCCAAACCCATCCAAATGTCCCTATCTGCCCTCCTCATATTAAGCACGATTTCGGTGGCGGATTCCCTGCCTGAATCCGTCGTAATTACTGGGCCTGACACCGCTGTGGGCGGGACGCCGGTAAACCTTTACTACTGCGCCAGCGGCCTCATGCCCAACAGCGTAAGCCAGTGGGACATCACGAACTTCTCTGGCCTTGGCCCCTACCCGCCCTACAACAACCCCGGCTCGTGCCAGTACTTCAACCTGTATATGATTCCAGACTGGAACCCTTCGCTGCACACCGTAACCTGCACGAACTATGGCAACGTGGGCAGCTTTGATACCTGGATTATTCCGCAAAACAGCAGTCAGACTTTTGACACGATCGTGCCAATCGGAGACTCCTGCGCCACGCAACGCGTTACCACGAGCTTGAACGCGAATTTGTACCGAGGCTCTCAGATTTCTATTCTGCCCCACCGCTGGCTGTACCAGCACCCCGGCTCAGGGATTTGGACGGACTTTTTGAGTAATCCCGGCAACCTAAACGGCATTTCGTGGACCACGCTGGCCGCAACCCCCAATTCGCAGCGCTACCTCTGGACCGTGGATACGCTGTTCGGTCACCCGGTGTACGACACCACCTTTTATGAGGGCGGAAGCGTACGCATGAACCTCAACAACCCTCCGGCGGCCCTTAACGGGCTTTGGATTCGCAAGGTTTTGGACCGCTATGCCGGCAACAGCGTCTCGTCGGACCCCGTTCAAATTTGGTCGGCGGTTCAGCCCGTGGCGCTCTCTGCCACGGGTGCCGACACCGTAGTTGAGGGTAATCCTGGCGTATACTTCGTATCCAACCCCCAGTTATTCACTCAGTTTCAATGGTCGGTTTCGGGCGGAACCGTGCTCAACACTACCACCGATGACAGCCTTTGGGTGCGCTGGGACTCGGTCGGAACCGGCACCGTCACCGTGCATGCCTGGTCCTCATCCACTTGTGCGAACAGCGCAAGCACTTCGGTAGAAGTGCGCGGGCTCGTGTTAGGCGAACGCCAACTTCCCCGCATTGAAGTCAGCCCCAATCCGAGCTCGGGATGGATCGAGGTTCAACTTGAATCTGAAGAAGTTCCGTACCAAATAACCGACGCCACTGGGCGCCGAGTTGCACACGGAATCCTCAAATCAGGCCGACTGTACCACCAACTTCGCCAAGGAATTTACACATTGACCGCGCAAGGGCATGCGCCGGTTCGGCTTATCGTTGCCACAGGAGATTGAAGCAGGCCTGCTTGTGGTGCCTATTCAACCACAAACGTGTACGAATGGAAGACCAGGCCCATTATTGGCTCTGAAGCTAACATATGCTCGTACGAGCCAAGATCAGATAAGTCAGCAACATAGCTCGAATCCGCGCTCCACACCGTGCACGAATACATCGATTGAAGCTGTTCCATGGTCATATACTGATCACGGCTATGAGTGTGACGGGCATTATAGACTCTGGTATTAAATGCCTGAGCCGTATCCATGATTTCTTGACCCTGCCACGTGTACTTCACGTAGATCTCCTGATTGGACTGGTTGGCCACAATGAATTCATAGTTGTGGCTGTCTTTGGTG
>CAIJMB010000065.1 GCA_903821715.1 uncultured Flavobacteriales bacterium | reverse complement strand
CGGCAGACACGTAGAGCACGGTCTTTTCAGGGAATCGGTCCTTGATTTCGATGCCGATGGCATGCGCTAGGTGCGTCTTGCCCAGCCCGTTGCTTCCGTAGAGTAGAAGCGGGTTAAATGACGTTCCTCCCGGCTTTTGAGCTACCGCATAGCCCGCGCTTCGCGCCAGGCGGTTGCAGTCACCTTCAATGAAGTTCTCAAAACTGTAGTTCGGATTCAACTGCGACTCAATGTGAACCTTTTTCAGACCCGGAATCACAAATGGATTGCGGATTCCATCGTCGCCAATGCGTGCGGGCAGTGAAACCTGTGGGTTTTCGATCGGACCACGGTTGGCCGAAGGAATATCCATGTTGGACGTACCCAGGTGAGCGGACTCCTGGTCCATGACGATCGAGTAAACCAAACGCGCATCACTTCCCATCTCTTTGGTGATGGCGGACTTCAGGAGTTTTACGTAGTGGGCTTCAAGCCACTCGTACACAAACTTTGACGGCACCTGTAGGGTAATTACCTTACCTTGGAGCTTCACAGGCCGAATCGGCAAAAACCATGTCTTGTATGCCTGAGGACTAATATTGTCCTGGACGTACGAAAGACAGTTTCTCCAGACGGCTTCAGCAGTGCGCTCCATCGTTGCGTTTAGGTTAGTAATTTGAGGTGCCGATAGGGGAGTGGGTGAAGGCTTTTGTGTGGCCGGGTAGCACCCCCTTTTTCGGACCACGAAATTGTCAATTAATTCTGTTGAAAAAAAATTAATCACCTATTGATTTTAAAAAAGTTTTGCCGTTGCATAAAATAAATTGAGTCGCTCGAAGTGCTTGAAAATATTTTGTAAGTAATTAAAAATCAGTAAGAAATACATTTAAATAATGTTTGTTACAACATGTAAATTGCGTGTTCGCTACGCGGAGACCGACCAGATGGGCTACGCGTACTACGGAACCTACTCAACCTATTTCGAAGTGGCTCGAGTTGAGGCGCTAAGGAGTTTGGGTATCCGATATGCCGATATGGAGGCCAACGGAATTATGCTACCCGTTCGCGACGTGTCCATACGCTACCGACGACCGCTGAAGTACGACAGCTTGTTAACTGTGACCACTGAAATTCCAAAACTGCCAGAAGGGAGCCGTCTGTTCTTTCGCTACCAAATTCATGATGAGGCGGGTGAGTTATGCACTGAGGCCGAAACCACGTTAGTCTTTGCATCGACAGAAACGGGACGTCCCGTGGCGCCACCGCGCAACGTACTTGAGGCGCTTGCCCCGTTTTTTACCGAATAACGAGAATCCGAACCTCGTCCGTCCAGTACCAACCGGCCGGTGGAAGTTCGTGGCCATTCACAAGAATCCATTGACGCCCCGAGGCGTCCACTGCCTGAAGCCGTTCTCTGAGTTGTGCGGGCCACTGACCGGGGCGCAGCACCACGGTTCCGTTCACGTGCACGTCGTGCTCGACCACAGACATGCCCGGTGTCAGAATTTGCCATGCCGCGAAGTCAGTATGCAGTCCTGCGGCATGGACTCCTCCGTGCTTCAGCGTATCTGCCCGAAGCACCGCCTCAGCAAATTGTGTGAATGTGGTGGACGAGGTCAAGCTGTACAGCGCTTCCATCACTAGACCATCCATGACCGAAGCACCCACTCGCTGGCGTCCGCGCACCAGGGCGTCGACCATGACCGAAGTATGGCTGTAGGGGCCCGTAAATGACAACCCGGGATACATTTTTTGCTGGTTGTTGACTGCGGACCGGCCTGACCAGAACTCGTTATGGCCGTCCCACGTAAACACGAGCGGCCAACGGTATGGGCTTTGGATTCGCGACCACGACACCGCCCAGTAGTCGCAAACGGCCTCTTCAAGGGCTTGGCGCTGGATTCCGATGTTGGTGCCCGGAGCAGCCCCGTAGGCCATTGCGTGGCCGTATTCGTGCACAATCACGTCCGCATCTTCGGCGTCGTCCACGCCCCCTTCGCCAAAGTAGAGCCGGGGAGGAGTGGTTCCGAAGTCAAACGCACTTTGGTCTGCGCCTCCGTAGGCATTGACATCCACGGGGATCGCATAGTTCACCATTCCGCTGTACCCCAAACTGGCCATGCGCTGCTTCCATTCATAAATGTGGTAGAGCACGTTAATCATTTCAAATTCGGAATCGGAACGGCTAAACTTCGCATCCGGACCGGGTAGCGCCGGCACTGCGACACTGGGTGGGTCGAATTCCTGAATCACCGCTGCGGAATTGGCGAGGGTGAAGCCAGCTCCGTTCCATGTAAGCTGAACATTAGCCGCTGTGCGAGTCGAGTCGAGTACCGCCGCGTTTCCATCGTTGGCATCCACGTAGGTGCCACCGTAAGGTACATTGGCCACCGATAAGGGGTCTGGAGAGAATACGTACGCCGATACGGCCGTATCCAACCTTCGAATCAAGTCTAACGAATCGATGATTCGGCCCGAGGCATCATGCCAGTAGCGCATTCGTGCGAGTGGATGTGGGCGGTACACGTCACGGCGCTCTGCAGCAACCCACTGCCCGTCGCGGACCAGCCACACGGGTGCCGAAGAATGGGGCAACGGATGCGCTCCGGGGATTACATCAGGAAGTACGGGCACAATTCGGTAGTCAATACTGCCGTCGGAGCGAGCTGCCACCACCGCATCGGCGCCCTCGATTTCGATTCCGTCCCGAAATCCTTGGTAGCGTCGGTAGGTGATCCAAGGAGTTGTTCGGACCGCTGTTTCCACCCATTCGGTACCCTCGGGCAGAGCGGTGGCTCCGTGAACCACCCGGTGCTGTAGTTCCTGGGCCTGAGCTACTGAAGCAGTGATCGCAATGAATAAAAGTGCTGTGCGCATCATGATTTAAAGGTAACGCGCTCGCAGCGCTGCAGTTCGTCGAGTCCCCACTGGGCTACGCGCTGCCAATCCGCATGCAGCTCAGGCGCCTTGGGGCCACCCGCGGGCACGTGATTCGGTGCGACCAGTTTAAACGCTTCGTCCCACAGACCAAGCCGCACAAATTCTGAGGTTGTTTGGGGTCCACCCTCGACAAGCAATCCGCGCAAGCCAGACTCGTGAAGGCAGCGATGCAGTGCCTCGTCCGAGGATTCACCAACGTGAGGTTCCCAAATGCTCCAACCTGACTCCGCAACCTCGATTCGTTCACGGTCAGAAAGTCTGCGCGCGGCCCACACGATTCGTTCTAAAGGGACTCCCGCGACCGCGCGAACGCTTCCCTGGGGGTGGTCAGCCTTCCACGTTCCGAAGCCCACAAGAATCGCCCCGCAGACTTGGCGCAGGCGGTGGGTCCACACTTGAGCTTCGGGCCCAGAGATCGCCCACGGTCCAGGGTGTTCAGTACTGCGTGGTCCGTCCACGGTCCCCGCGGAATCCTCAGCCCATTTGAGGGTCACGAACGGGCGTCCCTCGCGCATGGAGGTGAAAAATCTGCGGTTTTGCACCCCAGCTTCTTCGCGCATCAATCCCAGCTCAACGCGACGCCCGGCCTGGCGCAGCATCTCTATTCCGCGCCCTGAAACCAACGGATTGGGGTCCTCGTGGGCTACCACGATTCGCTGGATCCCAGCGTGTACCAAGGCCAGGCTGCACGGGCCAGTGCGCCCCATGTGGCTGCAGGGCTCCAGTGTGACGTACATCGTGGAATCCGCAACACGGTGAGCATTTGCCTCAGAAACCGAACGAAGCGCCATGACTTCAGCATGCGGTTCGCCTGCACGATGGTGGTAGCCTTCGCCAATCACGTGGCCGTCGTGCACAATCACGGCTCCGACGAGTGGATTGGGGTGCGTAAAGCCCTCGGCCTGAGCGGCCAATTCGAGCGCACGGCGCATGAAGGTCTGGTCGTCTTGGTGCTTCACCTCGCGAAGGTACTGCGCTACCTTTGGGTCGTGACCTGGCGCGAACTTCAGCATTCATTTCTCGAGGCGCGGTACCGCTTCGCGGCCGAAGAAGCCCGCGCCCACTGGCGCCGTTGGGTTGAATTCCACGCGCAGCGTTCCGCTGGAATGATTGCGTTGGACGGGAATTTGCCCGCCGCCGACCACGTTCTTGAACGCTGGAGCCGTGATGTTGAAGACCTTCACACCTCCAAGCCCATTCAGTACATCCTTGGATTTGAGCATTTTGACGGTCTACGTATTCAGGTGAGCCCAGCGGTACTAATTCCGCGGCCTGAAACCGAAGAACTCGTCCAACTCGCAGCTGAACGCGCCCCGCGAGGTGGAAGCGTCCTCGACTTGGGAACAGGCAGTGGCTGCATTCCGCTCGCGCTCACCACGAGACGACCTGACCTGCACATAAGGGGACTTGATGTGAGTTCCGAGGCCCTCGATGTAGCGCGCCGAAACGCTGCCGAGCTCGAACTCAACGTGGAGTGGATGCTCGGCGACCTGAACGACAACGCCCCCGTGGGTCTCAGGGCTGACGTGGTTCTCAGCAACCCACCGTACGTGGGCGCCAACGAGCAACTTGAGCCTGAAGTGGCTGAATTTGAGCCCGCCCTAGCGCTCTTTGCGCCAGCTGAAGATATACTCTTTTTCTACCGAAGGGTCCTTGATTGGGCGGATCAGGTAGGGGCGAAGCAACTCGGTTTGGAATGCCATTCTGCGCATGCTCAAGCCACTGCAGAGCGTGCACAAAACCACGGATGGACGGTCGAAGTGCTTCGCGATCAATTTGGTGCACCGCGTTGGGTCTGGGGCACAAAGCCGGAACCCAAACCCTACCTTTGAAGGCATGACTCCGTTCGAACGAATTGATCAGCTCCGCCGCGAACTGCACGAGCACAACCGGCGCTACTACGTCGCGGATCAGCCGAGTATTTCTGATGCCGAATTTGACCGGCTCTTACGCGAGCTTCAGGACCTCGAATCCGCACATCCTGAATACGCTGACCCCAACAGTCCCACCCAGAGGGTTGGCGGCGGGCTTGTCAAAAATTTTGAGCAAGTGGCCCACCGTCGGCCGATGCTTAGCCTCGCAAACACCTACAGTTTTGACGAACTCGACGAGTTCGTGCAGCGCGTCCATGAGTTAGCAGCCACCACAGCGCTCGAATGGAGCGCCGAACTCAAATTTGACGGCGTGGCCATTTCGCTGTGGTACGAGGGCGGATCCCTACAGCGCGCCCTAACCCGTGGCGACGGCGTTCAAGGGGATGATGTCGTTGCGAATGTCCGCACGATTCAGGGAATCCCCTTGGTTCTCCCCTCAGGGGCACCGCGCGATCTTGAGGTGCGCGGCGAAATTGTATTCCTCCACCGCGATTTTGAAGCCCTGAACGCGCGACGAAGCGCGGAGGGTCAGGACGAGTTTGCCAACCCGCGCAATGCAGCGTCCGGAACCTTGAAAATGCAGGATTCCACCGAAGTTGCCCAGCGCCGTCTGAGCATGTTCGCCTACGGAGCCTACAGCGACGAGCAACCCTTTGCTGCCCACTCCGAAGCCATGGACGCTTTGGCTGGATGGGGTTTTCGAGTGGCTCCTCGTTCCGAGCGTTGGTCGGCCCTCTGCCGGTCCGCCGCCGAACTCAAGGACTATTTGACCTACTGGGATTCCGAACGCCAGCACCTACCCGTGGCCACCGACGGAGTCGTGATTAAAGTCGACCGCGTCGAACAGCAGCAGCGCATGGGAATGACGGCTAAGTCTCCGCGCTGGGCCATGGCCTACAAATTCAACGCCGAGCAAGCCTGCACTCCGCTGCGCGAAGTGATCTACCAGGTGGGCCGCACCGGGGCGATCACGCCAGTGGCCGTCCTCGATCCAGTATGGATTAGCGGAACCCAGGTTCAGCGCGCCTCCGTGCACAACGCCGACCAAATTGCCAAGCTCGACCTCCACTTTGGTGACTGGGTGTGGGTCGAAAAAGGCGGTGAAATCATTCCCAAAATCACCGCGGTAGACCTTAGTCGCCGTCCAGACACGGCGCTTCAAGTGGCATTTGCCACCAACTGTCCCGATTGCGGAACCCTACTCGAACGCCGCGACGGCGAGGCACAGCACTTCTGCCCGAACCGCGATACTTGTCCGCCCCAAATCAAGGGCCGAATTGAGCACTTCATCCACCGGCGCGCCATGGACATCGACGGAATCGGAACCGAAACCGTCGACCGCCTCGTCGACCT
>CAIJMB010000064.1 GCA_903821715.1 uncultured Flavobacteriales bacterium | reverse complement strand
GGACGCCCACCCCGAGGTAGAATCCTGGTCCGAGCGACTCGTCCTGATGGCGGTACTTCAAGCTGGGGCCGCTTCGGCCCCGGTGCAGATTCTCGCCGTTGACCCCGAGCGCGAATCCCGCGTGTTCACGGCACCGCGCAACGTGGTGGTCGGCGAATTGAGTTCCGAAGGAATTACCCTAGGCCAAAAGCTCGCCGACCAGCTCGGCGCAGGACTTGGCGACCGTGTCGTGCTCAGCTTTCAAGACGTACGCGGCGAAATCCACACCGTCCTATTCAGTGTCGAAGGCATTTACGACGGCGTCAGCAACCTGATTGAAGGCGTCCAGGTCTATGCTCCGCTCGCTGCGCTCGCTCCCGAAGTTTTGGGCGGCGACAGCCTCGCGATGGCCCGTGGCGCGGTGCACCAAATTCACTTCAGGGTACGAAACCTCGACTCGCTCGACGCCATCGTGGCCGCGGTGCAGGGGGCTGTGGCCGATCCCGGCTCAGCCATTGTGCGCACCTGGCGCGGAATCAGTCCCGACCTCAGCTACGCTGACGAAGTGCTCGCCCAGTCGCTGCTGCTGTTCATGGCCGTCATTCTCTTTGCCATGGCCTTCGGAATCCTCAACACCATGCTCATGGCCATACTCGAGCGCACCCGCGAACTCGGAATGCTCATGGCCATCGGGCTCACCCGCCGCAAAGTCTTTCGCCTGGTGGTCTGGGAAACGCTGCTCCTAAGCTTCGCCGGAATGCCCATCGGCCTTCTCCTCGGCCACATCACCATCGCCGTCACGAGCCGCACCGGAATCACCATCGACGGCGTCGACAAAGGCCTCGCCGAATTCGGACTGCAATCCACCATATACCCGGTTTCGGTTCCGGAATACTACCTGCCCATCGCGGTCCTCGTGGCCGTCCTCGGATTGCTGTCCTCGCTCTACCCGGCCCGTAAGGCCCTGAAGTTGAACCCCATTGAAAGTATGCGCGTGCTATGAGTGCCCCGTCCCAACCCCTTTTGCGCGTCGACCGCGTCGTCAAAACCTACGAATCCTCTGCGGGCCCCGTACACGCCGTGCAGGGCGTCTCTCTTGACCTTCAGCGCGGAGCCTTCGCGGCCCTCGTCGGCCCCTCAGGCTGCGGCAAAACCACGCTCCTCAACGCCATCGGCGGCCTCGACCGCGTCACTTCGGGCCAAATCTGGATCGACGGAACCGAAATCACCGCCCTCACCGACCGCGAAACCATCGAGTTCCGCCTCCACCGCATCGGCTTCGTCTTTCAGGCCTACAACCTCGTTCCCGTGCTCAACGCCTGGGAAAACGTCGCCTTTGTCATGGAACTCCAAGGCGTAGGGGTCCGCGACCGCCGCGACCGAGCCTTCGAGCTCCTAGCCGCCGTCGGTCTCACCGGCAAAGAACTCCAGCGCCCCTCGCAACTATCGGGCGGACAGCAGCAGCGCGTCGCCGTCGCCCGCGCCCTCGCCTCGCGACCCTCACTCGTACTGGCCGACGAGCCCACGGCCAACCTCGACTCCAAGAGCACCGAAACCCTTCTCGACATCATGCGCGACCTCAACCACCAAGAGGGCACCACATTCTTATTCAGCACCCACGACCAGCGCGTCATCGACCGGGCCGAAACCATCTTTCGTCTTGAAGACGGTCAATTAGCTCGTTAGCTTGTTTGCAAGGTTGGCAAGGTTAGCTCGTTGGCTTGTTAGCTTGTTAGCTGTTTCTTGTTTCTCGTTATTTGTTTCACTGATGGACCCCTAGCGCGAAGCGCTACGAGAAACCAGCAACCAGCAACAATACCGAGTGCCAAACACGCAACCGCCAAGATTCTGTCCGGTTATAACCGGATTTTACTTTTTCTCAAAATTCTCGAAACGGCTATATTTCACATAATCAGATTGTTAAACGAAAAATCCGTTTGAGTTATTCCTGCCGCGCAGCGGCCCTAGCCCGCAGCGCCAAAAGCCAACGAGCCAACGAGCCAACCTTGCTATGCTTGCTATGCTTGCCCCAAGGCCAACCGCACCGCATCCGCCTTCTTGGATCCCACCGCGGCGACCAGGGCTTCGGGTTTGGCCTTGCGGATGCCAGCGACTGACTTAAAGGTTTCCAGCAAGATTTGCACTGTGGCGGGGCCCACGCCGGGAATTCCGTCCAACGCACTCGAAAGACTCGACTTGCTGCGGCGCGCACGGTGGTGGGTAATGCCAAAGCGGTGCGCTTCGTTGCGAGCCTGCTGAAGCACCTTGAGGGTCTCAGAACGCTTGTCAAGGTAGAGCGGCACAGGGTCCTCAGGGAAGTAGAGTTCCTCAAGGCGCTTCGCGATGCCAATCAACGCCACACGCCCGCGCAGCCCAAGCTCGTCAAACACCTCAACCGCCGCTGAGAGCTGGCCCTTGCCCCCGTCGATCAGCACCAGCTGGGGCAGCGGAAGCCCCTCATTCAGCACCCGGGTGTAGCGGCGCGAAAGCGCCTCCTTCATCGTGGCAAAATCGTCGGGTCCTTCGACCGTTTTGACGTTGAAGTGGCGGTACTCTGACTTTGCCGGCTTACCGTCAATGAACACCACACAGGCTGAAACTGGATTGGTTCCCTGGATGTTGGAGTTGTCAAAGCACTCGATGCGCCGCGGCTCAAACGGCAGGCGAAGGTCCTTTTGCATCTGGCGCATGATGCGGTCGCTGTGGCGCTCGGGGTCGACCAACTGCACGTTTTTAAGGCGTTCGGCGCGGTAGGCACGGGCGTTGCGCTCTGAAAGCTCCACCGCCGCCCGCTTGTCGCCCCGCTGCGGAACCACCACCTCAACATCGGGCGGAACCACCTCGGGCTCGTGCGACACCAGCACCAACTTGGCCTCACTCGGGAAGCGCTCGCGAAGTTCCGCCAGCCCCAGCGCCATTAACTCTGCATCCGTCTCCTCAAGGCGCTTGCGCAGCTCGAGAGTGAAGCTTTGAATCACCGCTCCGTCGCGAATGTGCAGCATATTGACATATCCGTATTCCGCATCGCTCAGCAGCGAAAACACGTCGACCGAACCCAGTGCCGGATTCAGCACCGTCGACTTGGACTGGTAGGCGTCGAGACGCTCGAGGCGCTCCTTGACGAACTGGGCGGCCTCAAACTCTTGGGCGGCGGCGTGGGCCATCATCTGGCCGTACAGCCGCTCGCGCGTCGCCTTCAAATCACCGCGAAGCAGTTGGCGAGCTCCCTGCACGTCAGCGAGGTAGCTGCCCTCATCCTGACGCCCCTCACACGGAGCCAAACAGCGCTTAATGTGAAACTCCAGACAGGCTCGGTACGTTCCGGACTCAATGGCCGACTGGTCCATCGTCAGCTGACAGGTCCGCAACGTAAACACTTCTTTGATGATGTCGAGCACCGTGTACATCATCTTCACCGAGGCATAGGGGCCGAAGTATTCAGAACCGTCTTCGATGCGGCGACGGGTGGCAAAAATCCTCGGATAGCGCTCCTTCTTAATACACACCCAGGGATAGGTCTTGCCGTCCTTGAGGTTGATGTTGTAGCGCGGTTGGTGCTTCTTGATCAGCGTATTCTCGAGCAGCAGCGCGTCAAACTCGGTCTCGGTGACAATCGTTTGAATGTCGGCGACCTTGCGCACCAGCATGCTGAGTCGGGCGGAATCATGGCTCTTGTGGAAGTACGAACTCACCCGCTTCTTGAGGTTCTTGGCCTTGCCGATGTACAGGATCACCCCATCCTTATCAATGTGGTGGTACACCCCCGGGCGCTCAGGAAGCGTTCGCAGCAGCGTCTTCAGGTGTTCACTTAGCTCCACACTACAAAACTAACGAGCCCCCGGCCGCCAAAGCGGTCGGGGGCCCGAAAATCAAAACCAAAACTTAGTTCGACAGAATCGTCACCGAACCGCTCAACTTGAGGGTCGCCGCATTCGGCTCGTCGTACAACTTAATCACATAGAAGTAGACTCCGTCCGCGAGTAACGAACCAGATTGGTCCTTGCCGTCCCATGGCTGCGCGTTGTCGTAGGCCTCGTTCCTGTAAATCACTTTACCGTAGCGGTTCATGATCATAACCTCACGCGAAGTCGTGTAGCTCATCAAGCCCTGAATATCAAAGGCATCGTTGCGTCCGTCGCCGTTAGGCGTGATCACGTTGGGAACAATCACGGTATCAATCGGCGGAATCGGCGGAACCGGCTCACCAAACTCAATCCAGTTGGAGTACGCAGTGTCCTGCAACGGATTCACGGCATAGGTCGGAACCGAAGCGTGGCGGTTCGACTTGATGCGCACGGCGTACTGGCCAGGAGGCAAATTGGGATGCTCCACCAGCGCAAAGGTGTCCTGCATGCGGGTTCCGTAGTCCGACCACGTGTAGCCGGCGCCGGGCAAACCACTGAGGTTGCGACCAAACTGCACTTGGTAGTGTGCCGTATCCCAGGCATTGTAACTGTTCCATACCACCGGAATTGATGAGGTGTTGCTCATGTTGCCGCGCAACCACATGCTTTTCACAGTGTCTGATGAAGGCTGAACAAATCCATTTACAATCGCATCGACGAAGTAGCGGTGCACTCGGCTGTCAACCATGCCGGCATCGATGTTGATGTCCTCCCAATCGCGCAGGTTGGTGTCCGTGCTGTTGAACACGATGCTGAACGTGGCTCCGCCATCGTCAGAGCGGTACACGCGCCACATGTTGAAGAGGTAGCGGGGCAGTGTAGTAGTGTCAACATCCCAGTACACATGCGGATGCTTGTCTTCGTTGATGGTCACATTCGTGAGATCCATTTCAAGGTCAACACAGTCGTTGACGATCAATACGATTGTATCAAATTCTTCCATGTCCTTTCCGCACTTGTTCAAGAGCGTGTTGCCGTCGTTGCCCACCTTCGAGTAGAGGTAGTACTCCCCGTTCATTGAGAGCGGCTTGAAGAGCTTAACCTCTAAGGTCGAAGTCTCACCGTTCACGTCGCAGTTGGGCACAAGGGCCTTAATCGGAATTGGCTGGCCCGCGGGGTTCGTCAAACGAAAGTCCGATCCATCAGGAGAAACAGAAGCACACTCTACGTCAAGCGTGAACAGCAGCGTAACTGAAGAATCCAAGCAATCATAGTCCTTGGTCTGACGGCCTAAGGCATCTATGCTTACACCGGGCGCAGTGGGATCAAGTGCCACACCTGCGTTTACAATGGCATTACAGTTGCCCGCAACTGAAACCTGAATTTCGCGATTAGACGAGCCTACTTTAACCCACACGTAGTACGTCGAATCAAAGCGGTACTCATTGACACGCAAGGCTATCACCGAAGTCTCCACTGTGTTCGCGACAAACGTAATGTTGCCTGACTGGGGATTCAATGTGAATGGATTCGCAGTCGTGGTGTGAATCGGATCGGTAAAGGAATAGCCCGCTGCATAGGGAACGGGGCTAGCCAACGGCCAATCTTCACGTGCTGGAATCAACTCGTACTGGATGCTGTCGCCGTTGATTTCAAAGGCGTTCTGTAGGTAGTTGATGAATCCACCGGTACAGATGTAGCTCAATGGCGTCGATACGAACGTCGGAGACGAGTTTTTCGGGCCCGTGGTGATGGTGTTGTTGAGTTCAGCCTCAAAGTAGAAGCCAACGCCGGCCGAACCTGTGATCCCTGTAATTCCGGCAGGCCTGCAGCACGAAGCCCAGTACATTTTGTAGTCGGGACAAAGTGTGGGGAGCGTGACATAGCCAACATAAATATTGACCATTGGCGAAAACGTTGCGGCGGACTGTGGAATACAGTCGTAGGCACCAAGTGATGCCGCCGAAAACTCAGGCACCGCAAGGTTGACTGTTACCGAGGTCGTCAGGTTGCAACTTGTAGAAACAATGCTCACCGTTTGAGAGGTTCCAAGTCCAATACCGGTGGCCTCGCGGTACAGCACCAATTTCACACGGTATTGGTTGGGGACGCCTGTGGAATCACCCACATACTTGTACTGAATGTCGCCACCAATAATGTGTGATGCTTTACTGGCCAAAGGGGCGAGTAGCATCAGGGCTAAAAGAATTCGAATCACGCGCATGTCAGCTTGGTATTTTGTCTAGTATACAAACATACTCGTTCCCGCGAAACTGCGTGTTGAAGGAGCAGAATTCGACCCATACGAATGAGTAAGCGCGGAACCTAGAGCGTTTTGCGCAAACGCGCCACGGGGATTCCGAGCTGTTCGCGGTACTTAGCGACCGTCCGACGAGCAATGGGATAGCCTTTGTCTTTGAGCAACTTAGCCAGCGCGTCGTCGGTGAGCGGATCGCGCGAATCCTCTTCGCCGATGCTTTCTTCGAGGATTTTTTTGATCTCGCGCGTGGACACCTCTTCGCCCTCTGCATTGGTCATGCTCTCGCTAAAAAAGCGCTTGATGAGAAAGGTTCCGAACGGAGTCTGCACGTACTTCTGGCTGGCCACGCGGCTGACGGTAGAAATGTCCATGCCCACCTCGTCAGCGATGTCCTTGAGAATCATAGGCTTGAGCTTGCGGTCGTCGCCGGTGAGAAAGTAGTCCTCTTGGTAGCGCATGATTGACGACATCGTGAGCAGCAACGTTTGCTGGCGCTGCTTGATCGCGTCGATGAACCACTTTGCGCTGTCAATTTTGCTCTTAATGAACGTAAAGGCCTCCTTCTGCTGGTCGTTGTCAAAGCCCTTTGCCTGTCGGTAGTGCGAAAGCATCTCTTTGTACTCACGACTCACATTGAGTTCGGGCGCGTTGCGTCCGTTGAGCTTGAGCTCGAGCTTGCCATCTACGACGCTCACCAAAAAGTCCGGAACCACCACCTGACTTGGCTCGGCACCCTGGGTGGCGCTTCCGCCCGGTTTCGGATTAACTCGAACGATCTCATCCAAGGCGGATTTGAGGGCGGCTTCATCAATTCCCAAACCTTGCATCATTCGGCTGTAGTGGCGCTTGGCAAGCTCGTCAAAGTAGCGGTCGACCAGCGCCCGCGCGGTGCGAACCACCGAAGTCTCTGGGCGACGGGCCAACTGAAGAAGCATGCATTCCTGAAGGTTACGGGCTCCGACTCCAGGCGGATCCATCGATTGAATGACCCGCAGGGCATCTTCGAGTTCGCTGACCTCAATAAAGATTCCGAGCGAAAAGGCCAAGTCGTCGATAATATCAACCAGCTCGCGGCGCAAGTATCCGTCGTCGTCTAAGGTTCCGATTAAGTACTTGCACAAGTGCTCCTTTTGGGGACTCACACTGCGCAGCGCAAGTTGCTCGTGCAGGACGTCACTCAAATCCAGTCGGGCGACAATCGGGGCCTCATAGGTCTCGTCGTCAGCCGAATAATTATTGGCGTTGAGCTTGTACTCAGGGGTGTCGTCAAAAAGTTCTTCTGAAAACTCAACGTCCTGCATTTCAGAATAATCGTCGGAATCCTTGTCGGATGAATAGTCGTCTTCGGAGTTGTCGTAGTCCGTTTCGTACGGATCTTCATCTACCTGACTCTCGGTTTCTAATGCCGGATTCACTTCAAGTTCCTCTTGAATACGCTCTTCGAGCGCCTGCGTCGGAAGCTGAATCAGCTTCATGAGCTGAATCTGCTGCGGCGAGAGCTTTTGCTGGAGCTTGAGGGCTTGGGACTGGCGTAGCACGGTCGTGAACGATTAAAACTTGGCGCTTCCTGGGAATCGGGGGAACGGAATCACGTCGCGGATGTTGCCCATGCCCGTCACAAACTGGATCATGCGCTCGAATCCGAGGCCGAATCCGCTGTGCACGCAGGTGCCAAACTTGCGCGTGTCGAGGTACCAGTCGAGGTGGTGCGGGTCGATGCCCACCGCCTTCATCTTTTCAATGAGCACGTCGTGGCGCTCCTCGCGCTGGCTACCCCCGATGATTTCGCCGATTCCGGGAAAGAGGACGTCCATGGCCCGCACGGTCGTACCGTCTTCGTTGAGGCGCATGTAAAACGCCTTGATCGAGGCGGGGTAGTCAAACAATACCACTGGAGCCTGAAAGTGCTTCTCGACCAAGTAGCGCTCGTGCTCGGACTGCAGGTCGGCGCCCCAGGCCTCAATGGGGTAGGCAAACTGACCCTTTTGGTTGGGCTTCGAGGACTTGAGAATCTCGATCGCCTCGGTGTAGCTGCAGCGCACAAAGGGGTTGTTCACGACAAAATTGAGCTTCTCGATCAGGCCCATAGGCTGCCGTTGGGCGGCTGGCTTGGACTGCTCCTCTTGCTGCAGGCGCTGGTCAAGTACGGCGAGGTCGTCGGCACATCGGTCGAGCACGTGGCGAATGATGTGCTTGGCAAAGTCTTCGGCCAGCTGCATGTTGTCCTCAAGCGTGTAAAACGCCATTTCGGGCTCAATCATCCAGAATTCGCTGAGGTGGCGGGTGGTGTTCGAGTTTTCGGCGCGGAACGTGGGTCCAAACGTGTAAATCTTGCCCAACGCCATGGCTCCCAGTTCACCCTCGAGCTGGCCGCTCACCGTGAGGTTGGTGCTCTGGCCAAAAAAGTCTTCGCTGTAGTCGACCTCGCCGGATTCGGTGCGGGGCGGATGGTCGGCGGGCAGGGATGTCACGCGAAACATCTCGCCGGCACCCTCGGCATCACTCGAAGTGATGATGGGCGTCGCCCAGTGGTAAAATCCCTGCTCGTGAAAAAATTGATGCACCGCATACTGCGCTTCGTGGCGAATGCGGAACACCGCACTAAACGTTGCCGTCCGTGGACGGAGGTGGGCGATTTCGCGAAGGAATTCGAGGCTGTGGCGCTTGGGCTGCAGGGGGTATTCTTCGGGCGAACTGTCGCCGTGGACAATCAATTCATTCACCTGAATTTCAACAGCTTGACCACTGCCTTGGGAGGCCACTAACCGACCGCGCACTTCGATTGCCGCACCTGTCGTGATTCGCTTCAGTACATCTTCAGGTGTGTTCTCAAAATCTACCACACACTGCACATTTGACCCTGTCGATCCGTCGTTGAGGGCGATGAAGCGGTTCGAACGAAACGTACGAACCCAGCCGCGCGCCGTCACGGGCTGCTGCTGGGCGGGAGTCTTAAGGATTTCTGCAATTGTCATAGTTCGTGGCACAGTTTCTGATAAGGCCGAGTGCAAATTACGAGGATTTTCTGTAATTCCTCACCCTCATTGTTGCAAAAAAGCCTGATCGGTTAAGTAGAATCAAAAAAAACCAGTTGTCGAGGAAACAATTTTAACCACAAAACGTTTCCAATGGGTAAATCAGCGTACTTTTGCCGACGAAAATGAGCGATCAAACACTTAACGAAGTCAAAACTAGCATCTTGCAGCGGGCAATGGATATGTTCCAGCGCTACGGACTGCGCGCGATGACCATGGACGACGTGTGCCGCGAGCTCTCCATGAGCAAGAAAACGCTTTATCAGTACTTCAGCAATAAATCAGACTTGGTAGACCAGGCTGTTCGCCATGTATTCTGTGCGCACAAAGAGACAATGGATCAAATCGGCCGAGAGCACGAGAACGCCATTGACCGTATGATCGGCCGCTTCACCTTTTTAATGCGCATGATGGAATCGCATGGACCGAACATGATGTTTCCGCTTAAAAAGTACTACCCGAAGACGTTCGAATGGCTTTTTGAACAGCGCCAACGCACCATGGTCGAAGCGCTTACCCAAACGTTACGAGATGGTCAGGCCCAGCGCCTCTTTCGCGAAGACCTCGACCCCGAACTGGTCGCCCGCATTCACTTTACTACGATGGTAGGACTTGCCGATGGCGACCTACAGTCCGAGAGCTTGGCCGAACGCCGAGAGATCATTTGGACTGCCATTACTCTTTTTATACGGTCCATCAGTACCGCCCAAGGACTTCAATATTTTAACGAAATCAAGGACTCCAAACGATGATTCGCACGTTCACTTTTATGCTGGCCTTGGCCTGGGCAGGATCTGGTTCCGCCCAGACAAGCCTGTCGCTCGATCAAGCCATTGAGCATGCCCGCACCCACAACGCCCAAAACAAAGTTCGC
This sequence comes from uncultured Flavobacteriales bacterium, assembly GCA_903821715.1. Classification (GTDB taxonomy): domain Bacteria; phylum Bacteroidota; class Bacteroidia; order Flavobacteriales; family Schleiferiaceae; genus TMED14. Next base: position 8,746 of record CAIJMB010000064.1, on the reverse strand, counting down.
AGCCTCGAGCAGCGCGCGAGTGAAAAGCTGCTGTGGCAAAACATCGCGCTGGGGCTTCCGAGCGTCACCGCCGCAGGTCAGTACACCGACAACATTGAGCTTCCGGCGCAGTTCTTTGACATCAACCAAGATGGCGTCATCGACAAACTTCAATTCGGAACCCGCTACACCTCGCTCGGCAACCTCAGCGTGAACCAACTTGTGTTTGATGGAAGCTACATCGTGGCGCTGCTCGCTACAGACGTACTTCGAGACCAAGCTTCGCTGAACAAAGAAAAAACCGAGATCGAGGTGCGCCAACAAACCGCCCAGTTCTACCACCTTTCGGTGATTCTGGCCGAAAATGAGCACGTGCTCACTGACAATCTTAAACAAGCCACTTCTACCGCAGCACAAATGGAAGCCATGGCAGCCGAAGGCCTCATGGAAGTTGAAAACTCCGATCAGGTTCGTCTCGTGGCTCGCCAACTCGAAGCCGCCCTTGGAACCGTTCGCCAGCAGCGAGGTATCGCAGAGAAAATGCTCCTGCTAACCTGCGGATTACCCATTGATCAGAATGTGGTACTCACGTCCTCGCTGGGCCAGCTCATTGACGGGGCAGTCGGGGGACAAGGTCTTCTTCAAGCTCGATTTGAACCCGAACAGCACGTCGACTATCGCGTTCTTGCGGCTGGTCGCCTGGGCCAGTCACTCCTTTACAAAAACGACCTCGTGAGCTTTATGCCCAAGGTATACGCCGGCTACTCACTCACCCAGCAGTTTGTCAGCGAAGACGCGAACGTATGGGACCCCAACGGAATTTTTGCAAACAACGTGGTCTTTCAATCGTGGAACGTCAGCGCTCAATTCCCACTTTTTACTTCAGGCCGCCGTGTATTCAAGGCACAAGAGAGTCGCCTGAAAGTCGAGCAGCTCGACGTGCTTCTTGAACAAACGAAGACCGCTTTGACGGTGAAGCACATTCAGGCAAAATCCGAATTCGACAACGCCCTGACCACCTACCGCCTACAGGTCGATAATGTGGCCTTAGCCAAGCGCCTACGCGACAAGACTCGAATTAAGTTTCTCGAAGGAGTGTCGAGCAGCCTTGAATACAGCCAAGCCGAAACCCAGTACCAGCAAACGGTCGCAGCTATGCTGTCGAGCGCCAACGAAACCCTCAACAAACGCATTGCCCTAGAAAACGTTTTGGGCATGTACAACACCACGAAGCCAGAATAAATCATGAAGAAGATCCACCTCCTCATTGCCGTATCTGCCGCCGCAGTTTGGGCATCATGCACATCGAAGGACTCCGCGCAAGGCGATGCCGCAGCGCTGACCGCACGACGCGACTCTCTTGCCGCAGTAATCGCCAAAGCTGAAAGCGAACTCTCTGAAATCGATCTGCAGCTTGCGGTACTGGACAGTTCCGCCCAATGGAACACCGTAACTCTGCTTGAGGCCGGTTCAAGCCAGTTTCAGCACGACTTTAACGTATACGGTACAGTAAAATCTGACCAAAGTGTGACCCTGCTTCCTGAAAGTGCCGGTCGCATTCAGCGCGTACTTGTTCGCAGCGGTCAAAAAGTGAGCGCAGGACAGGTGCTAATCGAATTGGATAATAGCGTCATTCAATCGAGCCTAGCCGAAATCAAAACGCAACTTGACTTGGCTCAAACTCTTTTCGATAAGCAAAAGCGTCTTTGGGATCAAGGTATCGGAAGTGAAGTGCAGTTTCTGCAAGCCAAAACGCAACTCGAAGGTTTACAAAAGCGTCTGACCACAACACAGAAGCAAGCAGCTATGTCGAGCATTCGCGCCCCATTTGCCGGAAGCATCGACGAACTGTTTGCCAAGCCTGGTGAATATGCTGCTCCAGGAATGCCCATGGCCCGACTTATCAGCAGCGGTGGTTTGCGCCTTGAACTCGACGTTCCCGAGACCTACATTACACGCCTCAAGGTGGGTCAAAAAATTTCTCTCGACTTTAACTCGATTGGCGTAAAAACCTCTGCGAGCATCAGTCAGGTGGGTGACTTTATCAATCCTGACAGCCGCACGTTTAAAGTCAACGTGAATTTGCCGTCCAATGGCCAATTCAAGCCCAACATGATGGCGAGTGCTCAGGTGGTTGATTACGAATCCACGGGCGTACTGACACTTCCAAACCGCTTGATTCTTCAAGATACAAAAGGCGCTAGTTACACATATGTGTTTGTTCCGGCTCAGAAAGGATTAGGCAAAGTAGAACGCCGTGAACTCACTTTAGGGGTTTCAAATAATGACGCCACTGAAGTGCGTGGCGGCCTTAAGGTCGGAGAGCAGGTGATTGACCGCGGAATCCGCAGTGTCCAAACCGGTGAAACGGTGAAATCGGTGAACGAATAAAACTTGCAATAGAAGCGCACGATCATGTCTGAACAAAACTCGCTTTTTCGCCGCTTTCCACTCGTGGAATGGGCGGTAAGCAACCGAATTACGGTTAGTGTCCTCACGGTAATCATTGCCGTCGCTGGTCTTATGGCATACCGTGCCATGCCGGCTGAAAGTTTCCCTGAAGTGGCCCAGCCCACGATCTACATCGGCACTGTATATCCAGGCAATTCACCGGTGGATATGGAGCGCCTAGTTACTCGTCCACTTGAAAAACAGCTGAATACCATAAGCGGCGTCGACAAAATCAAGTCTACTTCAATTCAAGGATTTTCCTCTATCGAGGTGAAATTCGACTTCCGTGTAGGTGTTGACGAGGCGCTGCGCAAGGTGAAAGACAAGGTAGACGCTGTTCAGGCTTCGCCCGACTTCCCCAAGGATCTGCCTGCAGATCCCAACATCTTTGAATTGAATATCGCCGAGCTTCAGCCGATTATGAACATCAACATATCGGGAGAATTTACGGCCGACCAGCTTGAAGATTATGCCAAGTACCTCGAAGAGCAAATTGAGGATATTCCAACGATTGCCTCCGTTGACGTTCGCGGAATTGACGACAAGGAAGTGCGCATTGCCGTAGATCTTCAGAAAATGGAAGATTTAGATATAAGCTTCAACGGAATTGCCGACGCGATAAAGTACGAAAACATGTCGGTTTCAGGCGGAGACCTCCTTGTAGATGGCTACCGACGCAACATTCGAGTTCTCGGTGAATTCGAATCGATTCAAGACATTGAAAACATCATTGTCAAGCAAGAAAAGGGCGCCATCGTATACCTGCGCGACATCGCTACAGTGCAGTTCACATCCGTCGAACGCGAAAGCTATGCGCGACAATTCAAGAGCCCCGTCGTTTCATTGGACGTCAAAAAGCGTTCAGGTGAAAACCTCATTGAGGTTTCTGCAGCGATCAACCAAGTAGTTGCTGACGCCAAAGAGACGTACTTCCCGAAAAACCTCTTGATTTCGATCACGAACGACCAGTCAAATCGAACAAAGAACCAAGTAGGCGAGCTCGAAAACTCAATCATTTTTGGGGTTATTCTCGTGGTACTAGTATTGACTTTTTTCTTGGGTCTTCGCAACGCACTTTTTGTGGGTATTGCGATTCCGCTGTCGATGCTGCTGAGCTTCTTGATTCTCAACAGCATGGGTGTTACGCTGAATTTTATGGTGCTGTTCGGTCTCGTACTCGCGCTGGGAATGCTCGTGGATAATGGAATTGTAATTGTGGAGAATATCTACCGATTCCGCACTTTGGGCTACTCAGCCGACGAATCTTCACGTTTAGGTTCTGGCGAAGTTGCCATGCCCATCATTTCGTCCACCGCCACCACCTTGGCTGCATTTATTCCACTTGCATTGTGGCCAGGACTTATTGGTGAATTCATGAAGTTCCTACCACTAACCTTGATTGTGGTTCTGAGTTCCTCACTCTTCGTCGCACTGGTAATTAATCCTGCACTCGCCGCGCGCTACATGAAAATGGAAGCCGACGTAGTCAATCGTCCCAAATGGACCAAAATCGGGTCTGCCCTAACCGTGCTTGGATTGATTTTGAACCTCGCGGCTGGACTAACCACATTTGGCAATCTGCTGTTTTGGCCCGGACTGCTCACATTGATCTATATCTGGGCAATCGAGCCGTGGACTAACAACTTCATGGCGAATGGACTACCCAAGCTCGAAGCTTGGTACGAACGTCAAGTAGCTTGGGTGCTTTCAAAGAATAACGCATCGAAGACCCTCTGGTCGACCGTCGGTCTCTTTGTATTGAGTTTTGTGCTTATGGGAATTATTCCGCCTAAAGTGGTATTCTTCCCTGACAACCAGCCTAACCTCGCGAACATTTACATCGAAATGCCCGTGGGAACGGACATTGAAGAAACCAACAAGATCACCCAAGAAATTGAGGATCAAATTCTTGAGCTTGTCAAGAAGTACGAATACGACGTTGACGGACAGCCCTACAACTTCATGGTTGAGTCGGTCATTGCACAGGTAGGCAAGGGCACCAGCGATCCGCGCGAAGGACCTTCCAATGTAGCTACGCCCAACAAAGCCAAAGTGGTGGTCGCATTCCGCGAAACGAAATACCGCGAAGACCAAGATGGCAACCGAGTCGCGAGCGCCGAAGTGCTCAACCTTCTTCGTGAAAACATTTCGGCGATTCCTGGAGTGCTGATTGCTGTTGAAAAGGACCAAAATGGTCCACCTCAAGGTGCCCCGATCAACATCGAGCTGTCGGGTAATGACTACGATGAACTACTTGCAGTAGCCGAAGATGTGCGCAGTACCCTGCTCAATTCGCGCGTCAAAGGCTACGACGAGCTCAAATTGGACGTCGCTGGAGACAAGCCCGAGCTGCCCATCACCGTGGACCGCGCCAAAGCACGCAGCCTCGGCGTGAGCACGGGCCAGATCGGTGATGCTTTGCGCACCGCACTGTTCGGCAAAGAAATAAGTCGCTATAAGGACGAAGAAGATGATTACCCCATCAACCTTCGCTTTGCCGACGAGTTCCGCTACAACATCGAAAGCCTCATGAACCAAAAGATCACATTCCGAGACCAAGGTTCGGGACGGATCAAGCAGGTTCCAATTAGTACCGTGGCGGTTCCGACCAAAACGGCAACTTTTACCGCAGTAAAGCGTAACGACCTCAACCGTGTGATCACAGTTTACTCAGGCATCGAAGAGGGCGCCAACGCCAACGCAATTGTAGCTGAGATGAAGCAAGTTCTGAACAACTATGAGCTCCCTAAAGGGGTGAGCATGTCGTTCACGGGGCAGCAAGAAGAACAAGCCAAGGAACTTGGATTCCTATCTAAAGCGCTCTTGATTGCCGTGTTCTTGATCTTCTTGATCATTGTAGGCCAGTTTAACTCAGCGCGCATCCCATTCCTCATTATGACAACGGTGGTATTGTCGTTTATTGGGGTTTTCTTAGGCCTACTCATCTTCAGAATGGACTTTGTAGTGATCATGACAATGATCGGAATCATTTCATTAGCTGGGGTCGTGGTGAACAATGCCATCGTTTTGGCAGACTACGGAAGCCAACTCATTGAACGTCGTAAGGCTGACCTCGGAATCGACAATGAAATCCCGCTGCCGGAATCCGAACTAGCCCCGCTCCTCTCTGAGGCCGGAAAAACTCGACTTCGACCCGTACTTCTGACGGCGATTACCACTGTACTTGGATTGATTCCGCTTGCAACTGGAATGAACCTCGATTTCTTTACGCTGGTCTCAGAAAACAACCCTAATATCTACTTTGGCGGTGACACCGTAGCGTTCTGGGGGCCAATTTCGTGGACCGTCATCTTTGGATTGACGTTTGCGACCTTCCTGACGTTGGTGATCATGCCTGTATTGCTCTTCTTAACCGAGCGCAGCCGTTCACGACGGTACTACCGCAAGGTGGCCAGTTAACCTATAGCTGGTTGGCAGAAGGCTCAAGGTTTTAGTTATGAATGCGGAAGCGGCCCACGGGCCGCTTCCGTACTTTTGTGGCGTGATCCCCTTGATGAATGAGTGGCGCAGCTGGCCCGTAGCCCGCTGGACCGAAGTGGTCGAAGCGGCCAAGCAGCACGTCCTAACGAGCACCCGCGACAAAGCGGGGCACATTGCCTCGAGCTTTGGGGTTGCCGAGCTTACAGTTGCACTTCACGGGGTGCTGGACACTCCAAACGACGTTCTGATTTGGGACGTTGGCCACCAGGCCTACATCCACAAGGTGCTCACCGGCCGTGCCGACGAGTTTGCGGCCAACCGCACCGCCGGAGGGCCAAGCGGATTCCCGCGCCGGAGCGAGTCTCCCTTTGATGCCTGGGGCGTGGGCCACTCGAGTACCGCGCTATCGGCGGCCGTGGGCTTTGCCCGCGCCGATCGGGCCCTCGGAACCCAGCGCCACCGCGTAGCGGTGGTCGGCGACGGAGCCATGACCGGCGGAATGCTGTTTGAAGCCCTCAACGACGGAGGCGGGTGGGGCGCCGACGTGCTGCTGGTCATCAACGACAACGGAATGGCCATCGAAGAAAACGTCGGCGCCCTGCACCGCGGCGGGCCGGATGCCTACCGCGGCCTGGTAGAATCCCTCGGCTGGGCCTGGGTCGACGGCGATGTGGACGGTCACGACGTGCCCGCCGTGGTGGGCGCCCTGGAGCGCGCGCTGGCGCTCCGCGGCCCGCGCGTGCTTCACGTGCGCACCCGCCGCCCCTCGGTGGGATCGCTTGGCCTCGACGAAACCGCCCCCGGACCCGACCACTTTCAGTCGCATTTTGCGGCGGCCCTCGCTTCGCTCGCCGCCAGCGACACCCGCATCCACGCGCTCACGGCGGCTATGGCTCCGGGATGCAGCCTTGACGTGGTGCGCGCCCAGTTCCCCGACCGGGTGCACGACGTGGGCATCGCTGAGCCCCACTGCCTGACGGCCGCGGCGGCCATGGCCGCCGCCGGCCTCCGCCCCGTGATCAACCTCTACTCGACCTTTTCACAGCGCGCCCTCGACCAGTGGATCCACGACGTGGCCCTACAGAAGTTGCCCGTGATTCTGTGCCTCGACCGCGCCGGAATGGTCGGCGAAGACGGCGCCACCCACCACGGAGTCTTTGACCTGGCGATGTTCCGCGCAGTCCCGCATACGGCAATTTGGGCTCCGCGCGACGGAGCCGCCCTGCGCGAAGCCCTCGAAGAAGCCCTAGCCTACGGCGGGCCGTCCATCATTCGCTACCCGAAGGGCAAGGTTCCGCACTACCCCGCCCCCCTGCAGCGCCGCGGCGGAATGGATTGGATGCAGTCCGGAACCGGCGTCGCCCACTTCGCCCTCGGAACCGCCCTGAGCCAAGCCCTCGAAGCGGCCGCGCCCAGCCACAGCGTCATCGACCTGCGCCGCGCCAAGCCCATCGACCCCAACTCGCTGCACTACTTCGCCCGCAACCACCACACCTGGCACGTCTGGGAAGACGCTCAGGCCATCAACGGCGTGGGCCAAGCCCTCGGAACCTGGCTCCTCGAACACGGCTACAGCCACATCGCACTGCATCGCCACGGCTACCGGGACCGTTTTATGGACCATGCTCCGCGGGAAACCCAAATCAAGGATGCTCAGCGCTAGGATGCTTCGCAACAGCTCGTTGGCAAGGTTAGCTCGTTAGCCACTGGTTACTAGTTGCTTGTGCCGCACCGCCACAGACCAGAAGCTAGGAACTAGAAACAAACCGAACCCGTTATCAGGTTATAACCGGATTTTACTTTTTGTGTGTGTTCCCAAAACACGGATACAGCTCACACACAGTAACTTCACTAGAAACCAGCAACTCGCTCGTTCACGCAAATCCCAACGCCTCGCGCACCCGCTTCAGGGTGGCCTGGGCCACTGGGCGAGCCTTGGCGGCTCCAGAACGAAGCACCTGGTGCACCGCGTCGGGGTCAGCCATCAGGCGGTCAAACTCGGCGCGGGGTCCCGCGAAGCGCTCCAAAATGGCGTGAAGAAGTGCCGTCTTGGCGTGGCCGTAGCCGTAGCCGCCGGCACGGTACGCCGACTCCATCTCGGCAACCTGCTCGGGGCTGGCAATGAGGCGGTAGAGCGTCACAACGTTGCAGGTCGAGGGGTCCTTGGGGTCCTCGAGAGCCGTAGAGTCGGTGACAATGCCCATGATTTGCTTCTTCAGTTCTTTTTCGGGCAAGAAGATGTCAATGACGTTTCCGTAGGACTTGGACATTTTTTGGCCATCGGTTCCGGGAATCGTCATCACCGACTCTTGAATGCGAGCCTCGGGAAGCACAAACACTTCGTGGCCCGTGATGCGGTGAAACGTCTCAGCGATGTCGCGGGTGATTTCGAGGTGCTGGCGCTGGTCCTTGCCCACCGGAACCAGGTGCGCATCGTATAGTAAGATGTCAGAGGCCATCAGAACCGGATAATCAAAGAGTCCGGCGTTGACGTCGCTGAGGCGGTCGGACTTGTCCTTAAAGCTGTGCGCGTTGGCCAGCATCGGGTAGGGGGTAAAGCAGTTGAGGTACCACGTGAGCTCGGTGCACTCGGGCAAATCGCTTTGCGCATAAAAGACGGTGCGCTGCGGATCCAGTCCGCATGCCAACCAGGCCGCAGCGGTGGCAAGGAGGTTCGCCTTGCGCGCCTCAGGGTCTTTGACCGTGGTCAGTGAGTGAAGGTCCGCTATAAATAAGAAGGACTCGTTGGACGGATCCTTGGCCAATTCAATGGCGGGAAGGATGGCGCCCAGCACATTTCCGAGGTGCTGGCGTCCGCTGCTTTGGATTCCGGTGAGGATGCGTGCCATACTGCGAAGTTAACCCCGACAGCAGT
>CAIJMB010000063.1 GCA_903821715.1 uncultured Flavobacteriales bacterium | reverse complement strand
TGTCGACCGACAGGGGGATGGCGGTTCCGAAGCGTGTTTGGAGGCGTTCGAAGGCGCCGTCCAGGCGGGCCCACTCTTCGTCGGGGCTGGGCCATTCAGCTCCGGGGCGGGTCGAGCATGCGCCCAGGTCGAGCCAGTCGGCACCCTCGGTAAGAAGGCGTTCGGCCTCAGATTCTAGTCGATCTAAGCCTTGAAGGCGGCTCGGCGCATAGTATGAATCGGGCGTCGCGTTGAGGATGCCCATGATCTGTGGGCGTTCCGCCACAAAAAGCTGTCCGCGAAGGTTCAGCGTGAACGCGCAAACGGCCGTACTTTTCACCCCGTAAAAGTATGGCCCACACTGCAACCCAATACGCTGCCGAAATCGCGCGCTGCCGCGAGCTCTACGGCAAGAAGCTCACCGACTACGGCGCCGCGTGGCGCATCCTTCGCCTGCCGTCGCTGACGGACCAGCTGTTCATTAAGGCCAACCGGCTCCGCACGATTCAGGATGCGGGCGTGCAAAAGGTGGCCGACAGCCAAGAGGGCGAATTTATCGGAATCGTGAACTACGCCATCATGGCCCTCATTCAGCTCGAGCGCGGAATCGCCCACGAGCCCGACCTCAGTCCCGAGGAGGCGCTGGCCGCATTCGATGCCCAGGCCACCAAGATTTACGAGCTCATGGAGGCTAAGAACCACGACTACGGCGAGGCCTGGCGCGACATGCGCGTCACCTCGCTGACGGACCTCATTCTTCAGAAGGTGCTGCGCGTCAAGCAGATCGAAGACAATTCGGGGGCAACCCTCGTGTCAGAGGGCGTCGACGCCAACTACATGGATATGGTGAACTACGCCGTGTTTGCGTTGATTTTGATGCACCAGGGCTGAACAAAGGTTCCGCCAAGCGGTTTTAAACGATGAAACCCCACATAAACTTATGGAACTGATTGCCCTCAGCATTGCCTTTTTGACGACCCTCGCGACGACCTACATGCTGCTTTCGGCTAAGATGCAGCTGCTGAAAAAGGAGCTCGAGCGCCGCGCGGAATAATTCGCTTTGTACCTTGTACGCATGAATTTGCGTAGCCTTGCACAGTCCCTGATCCGCCTCGTCTTGGGCGGACTCTTTATTTTTTCGGGTGTCATCAAGATGAACGACCCGCTCGGGTTTAGCTACAAGCTCGAAGAGTACTTCGGTGCCGACGTCTTCAATCTTGAGTTTTTGCAGCCGCTTGCGCTTCCGATGGCCGTGTTTTTGGTCACGCTCGAGGTGGTTCTCGGCCTCTTGATGCTGATCGGCTACCTGCGCGCCTTCACGTTCTGGAGCATGGCCGGCCTCATGGTCTTCTTTACCTTTTTGACCTTTTACAGCGCCTACTTCAACAAGGTTACGGACTGCGGATGCTTCGGCGACGCGATTCCGCTCACCCCGTGGGAGAGCTTTACCAAAGACGTGATCCTGAGCGTGCTGATCGCGCTCTACTTCGCCCTGGGCCTTCGCAACGTGAAGCCCATTATGAGCCGCTTCTGGGCACGCGGAGTCATGGGACTTGCGGTGTTTGCCATGGCCTTTTTCACGAACTGGGTTTACAACCACCTGCCTGTGTGGGACTTCCGCGCCTACAAAGCCGGAACCGACATCGCCAAAGCGATGGCTCCGGCCGAGGAATTGGGCCTGACTCCGCCACAGTACGACGTGGTGTACACGCTGCGCAAGGGTGAAGAGGTAATGGAGGTGACCGGAACCGACTACGTCGACCAAAAGTGGTGGGAAAAGCCCGAGTGGGTTGTGGACGTCGAGGCGACCCGCAACATCAAGGTCGCTGACGGCTACGAGCCCCCCGTGCACGACTTTGCCATCGCCCCCGGCGGCGAGGACCAAACCGCTCAGTGGTTGGACTACCCTGAAAGCTACTGGCTGGTGGCCTACGACTTTGGCCGCGCCGACATGGCTCAGCTCGAGCGCATGTGCCGCGAGTTCCAGAAGCTCCACGACGCAGGCATTCCCGTGGTCGGACTCACCTCAACCGACTTGAGTGAGGTGGCGGCACTGCAGGCCCGTACCGGCACAAGTTTTCCGTGGTCCAACGGCGACGGAACCGCCCTCAAAACCATCGTCCGTTCGAATCCGGGCGCAACCCACCTGCGCAAAGGCGTGGTGGTGAAGCACTACCACTTCAACGACTTCCCCGCCGCCGAATGAGGCGCGCGGGCCGAGCCCTTCTCGTGCTCTGGGGTGTCGCAACCCTGGTGTTTTTTCTCTTTCACACCGTCGGAGGCGATCCCGCCCGCATGATGCTCGGCCAAGTCGAGGACGAGCAGGCGCTTGCCGCCGTGCGCGCCGCCTACGGCCTTGACCAGCCGCTCCTCGTGCAGTACGCCCGCTACCTCGGGGGGCTTTCTCCCGTTCGTCCCGTCGACGGCACTTGGGGCATTCACTGGCCCGACCTGCAGACCTCGTACCAGCAGCGCGGAGTCGCCGTGAGCGCCCTCATCGGCCAAACCCTGCCCAACACTGCGTTGCTCGCATTTATTTCGCTCGGAGCCGCGGTCCTTCTCGGAGTTCCGCTCGGACTTTATTCGGCGCTGCGCGCCGGTTCCGCCGCCGACCGAGCCATTACTGTCCTCAGCACCGTCGGAATGGCCACGCCCTCATTCTTTTCAGCCATCGTCGTCGCCTGGCTCTTTGCCTACGTTCTGCACGACTGGACCGGTTTGCCGCTCACCGGAAGCCTTCGCGAGCTCGACGACTACGGCAACGCCGTGCGCTGGGAATGGTCCCACCTCATTCTGCCCGCCCTCACCTTGGCCGTGCGCCCCGTCGGAGTCATCGCCCAGATGATGCGCTCGTCTGCCCTCGAAATCCTCAACCTCGACTACGTGCGCACCGCCTACGCCAAAGGTCTCACCACCAGCCAAGTGCTTCGCCGCCACGTGCTGCGCAACGCCCTCAACCCCCTGATCACCACCATCTCGGGCTGGTTCGCAAGCCTCTTGGCCGGAGCCGTCTTTGTCGAAACCGTCTTCGGCTGGCGCGGAGCCGGCAAACTCATGGTCGACGCCCTCGAAGGCCGTGACTTTCCCGTCGTCATGGGCAGCATCCTCGCCCTGTCCCTCATCTTCGTCCTCCTTCAGGCCCTCGTCGACTGGCTCTACGGGGTGGTGGATCCGCGCGTCAAGGCCTCATAGCGTCAGCACGCTTCCCCCGAGCCGAACCGTAAACGTCACCTCGGTCTCCAGCGCCCTAAATACGGTAATGAGCGTAGCCAAATTGGCTGTGTGCGAACTAGACTCAATCTTCGAAATCTGCGCCTTCTGAACCCCAACCAACGCGCCCAGCGCCTCTTGCGTCAGCTTCCGTTCTTTGCGGGCCCGGCGAATCATCGCCCCAAGTAGGTCCATCCGCAACTCGTACTCATACGCTTCGCGTGCGGAACTTCCCCGTGCGCCAATCAACTCATCCTTGATCTCATCAAGGCTGTAGGTTCGTTGTTTAGTGTTCATAGTACTTCATTTTTAGCACATTAGCCTGATTCATCAAGGCTTGATCCAGTTTCTTTTGCTTTTTGATGCAACCGTTGGTAGCTACGACCAAGCGTTGTCGTTTCGTTTTTTGATCCCAAAAGGCGAGAATTCGAATGTGCTTTTTGGAATACAGGGTTCGGAATTCCCAAATTTCATTCGCAAGTTTCTTAAAGCGGTTGGCGTCCATTGTTTGTTGTGCATATTCCATATTGTAGATCACCTTGGCTCGAACTTTAGGTTCTAGCGAGGCAAGGAACAAACGGGCAGGCTCCATAAATACCAGTTCAAATAGCTTCATTGAATTAAGTGATTAAAGGTATAAAAGTTTCCATTATTAGAAACAAGATATTTTCACTGCCAATTTGGAAATGATGAGGGTTCCCGAAAAGTTGGTACACGTAAGCAAACGCATCGAAAAGCATCCGAGCATCCGGATATAACCGGATTTTACTTTTTCTCTGCACGCTCAAACCAGAAACCAGTAGTTAGAAACAGCCCGAGCGCCTTCGGCGCTTACGGCCAAAAGCCAACCTCGCTAAACAACTACCTTTGCCCCACTAATCCCCCTACCATGAAAATTCTCGCCGGAAACTGGAAAATGAACACCACCTTCGAAGAAGGATACAACCTCATCGAAGCCCTCAAGACTGAATTGAGCCCCGAGCGCCTTGGGGATGTGGTGGTGGTCTTGGCTCCGCCCGTAGTGCAGTTGACGCAAGCCATTGACCTGCTCATTGACTACCCCGAGATGGCCGTGGCGGCCCAGAACGGGCACGCCAAGGATTCCGGAGCCTACACCGGCGAAGTCAGTATGGCCCAACTCGCGGATGCGGGTGCGGACGCCGTGCTGATCGGCCACAGCGAACGCCGTCAGTACTTCGGTGAGACCGACCAAGACGTCAACGCCAAAGTGCATGCGGCTCTGAACTACGAACTGCGTCCGATTGTCTGCGTAGGCGAAGTGCTCGAGGAACGCAAGAGCGGCGACCATTTGGCGATTGTCGAGAAGCAACTTCGTGCAGCCGTAGCGGGTGTGACGCCCGACCTGGCTGAGAATTTGGTGCTGGCCTACGAGCCTGTGTGGGCCATCGGAACCGGTGAAACCGCCACCGCCGCCCAAGCGCAAGAAATGCACGCCCACCTTCGCG
>CAIJMB010000062.1 GCA_903821715.1 uncultured Flavobacteriales bacterium | reverse complement strand
GCGCTTTGACCGCTTGATCGCCGACATTGAGCCGCACAATCTGCGCTTCCCCGTGCTGATCAAAAAGTATGTGGGTCAGAACGCCAAGGTCATTGCCTTTAACCGCGATCCGGAATTCAACACCGTCGACGCCCTAATGTACATGGATGTCAGCGACTTACCTCAGGATACCCTGAAGCCGGTGCTCGAAGAGCTCGAAGCGGCTCAGTCCCAGGTGTACATGGAGTAGTGGGCCCCTACGCGGAGCTGTACCAGCGCATCGGCACCCTCTTGGTTGGGGCGCGTAAATCCTTCGAGTTGGTCGCCCGGAACGGCATTTGCGCTCGCTTCAACAAACCACGACCAGTGCTCGCTCATGCGGTGTACGACGCCGATTCCGCCACCTAATCCGGTGCTGTAGTTGCTCCCCTCGTGAAACTCGGTATCGCCGGGGTACGGAACACTGGTGTTGTACTTCGACTGGCTGACCACGCTCGAAAGCTGCGCAAACCAGTACGGAGCCGTTGCGTTTTTCTTCCAGTACCGGCCAAAAGGCACCAAGTAGTTTTGAATCCGAATGCTCGGCTGCAGGTAGGTGGATCGCACATCAATTCCGGTAAATCCGTTGACGCCTTCGGTTGAAAGCGCGTAGATGCTTCCGTAGGCGAGCCCCACATTCCATTCCCACTTCGAGGTGAATTGAAATCCGATGCTCGCGGCTCCATGTCCGCGCGCCTCACTGGCTGCGGCTGCAAACGATCCCCCGTTGAAGTCTCCGGCGTAGGTAGAGCTTCCGAATCCCCCGCGAAGGTTGACGGCGTGAAACGATCGCTGTGCAAAGGCAGAGGCACCAAGGGCCAGGGCGGCAATGAGGTAGAGAGTACGCATGGGGGCGAAGATAATCAATAGTTTGTTGGCTCTTTAGCTCGTTGGCAAGGTTGGCAAGGTTAGCTCGTTGGCTTTTTGCGCTGCGCGCTAGTGCCGCTTCGCGGCTCGGCGGTTTCTTGTTTTTTGTTTCTGGTGATGCTGGGCAGGGGGTATTTCTTAAACGGATTTTTCGCGTAACAATATGGTTACGTGGTATATAGCCGTTTCGAAGTTTTTTAGAAAAAGTAAAATCCGGTTATAACCGAATGGGTTGCCACGCTTCGCGCCTTCGGCGCGTTGGTTTTTGCTTTTGGTACTTGGGAATCGCCACTACTTGGCACAAGTAACCAGAAACCAGTTACAGTCAGCCAACGAGCCAACCTTGCCAACCTTGCCAACGAGCCAACCTTGCTAACTAGCCAAAAAAACAAAACCCGACCAAAAGGCCGGGCTTTGCCAAACAAACAACATGACTCAGGTTACTGAGCCGCCCAATGCTTCGCGCTTACGCGACCATTAGGCCCATAGACCAGCACGTAGTGCTGGCTTTGGTCCGCTGACGTGGTCAACCACGTACCAACTTTTTTGCCGTGGAAGTACTGACCGTGAATCAGTACGTCGCCAGACTCGCTGTAGAGGGCGAAGGTTCCGTGGCGCTCGCCGTTGCGGTAGTATCCGCGTTCTTTGATTTGCCCGCTTTCGAAGTACTTGGTGTACTCGGTGCGATCGCCCAATTCGGCAATCGTCATGCGTTCATTTGCAGTGGGGGTGGGGTCGGGGCGCAGGTCCTGAGCTTGAGCAATCAAGCCGGATGTCAACAGCGCCACTAGTAGAAAGGTCTTTTTCATGGCGTCCGTATGTTAAGTTAACGTTACTCAAAGTTAACACAAAATTAACATTACGCAACACCTGCGACGCGATCGACTAAAATTTGTGCCATTCGGGCGAATGACTGGGTGCTCCATCCGGCTATATGTGGCGTAATCAGCACGTTAGGATGATTGAGCATTGCTTGCCAAAACGGTGCGGCTTCGGTCAAACCTTCGAGGTTGGCCTTTTCGAGGTCGACCACGTCGAGTCCGAGGCCGCGAATTAGGCCGTCGTTGAGGGCGCGCCATGCGTCTTCGAGGGGAAGGATGTTTCCGCGGCTGGTGTTGATGACCCAGGGTTGGCGGGCGCACCGCTGCCAAAAGGCGTAGTCGGCGTAGCCTGTGGTTTCGGGCGATAGGGGCAGGTGCAGACTGATGACGTCGCACTCCGCTTGGATTTGGGCGAGGGTGGATTCGCCCTCAAATCCGCTGCGGTAGGCGTCGTGGGCCAGCACGCGCAAGCCCAGGCCGCGCAGCAGGGCGGCGAACGCGGGGCCCGTGTGGCCGTATCCGATGATGCCGACGGTGGCTCCGGCGAGTTCCCAGCCGGTGTTGCTGGCGCGGTTCCATTGGCCGGCGGCGACTTCGCGGGCGGACCAGGTCACGCGTTTGGTGAGGCCCAGTAAGAGGCCGAGGGCGTGCTCGGCGACGGCGGGGGCATTGCCTTCGGGGGCTGACAGACAGGCGATTCCGCGGGCTGAGGCGGCGGTGCAGTCGATGTGCTCCATTCCGCTTCCGAATCGGGCAATCCACTTGAGCTGGGGGGCGCGGTCCAACAGGGCGGAATCGACGGCGATGCGTCCGCGCAGGACGAGCCCGGTGGCCGTGGACAGAGGCAGGTCAGAGAGGGCGACCCCGTAGCAGCGGTCTAGCGTGTAGCCGAGCGACGCGAGGCCGTCTTCAAGAATGGGGTGGGTGGTGTCGACCAGTAGGGCCCTCATCCGAGCAGCGCGTTGGCGATGGCGAAGTAGATGCTCAGCCCCAAGATGTCGTTGGTCGTCGTGATAAAGGGGCCGGTGGCCAAGGCGGGGTCGATTCCGTAGTGGTTGAGGGCCCAGGGAACGGCGGTTCCGAAGAGCGAAGCAAAAATGATCACGCTGAGCAGCGAAACCCCGACGGCGACGGCAAAGAGCAGTCCGTGGCCCACGGCCCACGAGTACGCGAGAATGGCCAGCGCGCAGAGGAGTCCGTTCAAGAGGCCTACGCCGAGTTCGCGGGACAGGCGGGACCAAAGGGTTCCGGGCATGTTCGAGTTGGCGAGGCCCTGGACGACAATGGCCGAGGACTGGACGCCGACGTTGCCGCCCATGGCTCCGATCAGGGGCATGAAGAAGGCCAGTTGGGGAAGTAGGGCCAGTTCGCCCTCGTTGCGGCCGACGACGGTAGAAGTTAAGATTCCGCCCACGAGGCCCACCATCAGCCAAGGCAGGCGGGCGCGCGTCATTTCAAAGAGGCCGTCGCCAGCCTCGACTTCGTCAGACAGACCCGACATGAGCTGGTAGTTGCTGTCGGCCTCGTCTTGAATCACGTCTACAATGTCGTCGATCGTGATGCGGCCCAGCAGGCGCCCCATGTCGTCGACCACCGGAACCACAAAGAGGTCGTACTTCTTCATGATGCGGGCGACTTCGACCTCGTCGGTCGTCGAGGTGACAGAGCGAACGCTGCGGTCGTAGACGTCGGCGATGGGGGTGCGGGCTCCGGTAGTGAGCAGTTTTTTGAGCGACAGCGATCCGAGCAGAATGTCGTGGTCGTCGATCACGTAGACGGCATGTACCACCTCGACTTCTTCGGCCTGGCGGCGCATTTCGCGCACGCAGCGGCTGACGGTCCAGTTCTCGTTGACCTGCACCATTTCGGTGGCCATGAGGGCTCCGGCGGTGCCTTCGGCGTGGGTCAGCAGGTCGGCCAGGTCCTTGGCGTACTCAACGTCTTCGATGTTTTGAAGGACTTCGCGCTTCTTTTCTTCAGACAGGTCGGCCATGAGGTCGGCGGCGTCGTCTGAATCGATGTTTTCGAGGACGACCTCGGCGATCTCTTTACCGGTAAAGTTTTCGAGAATCTCGGACTGCAGCTCGTCGTCGAAGTAGACAAGGATGTCGGTCCAGCGTTCGGCGGGCAGCAGCTGCAGCATCGCCAGCACCTCGGGAATCTCGAGCTCCTGCGCGATTTCAGCTACGTCGGCCGAGTGCAGGCCTTCGAGCAGGTCGACGACGGCGGAATCTTGCCCTTCAGAGAGCAAGCGCCGCAGTTCAGCGCGAAGTTCGTGGGTCGTCGTGGGTGTCATGGCGCAGGGCTTCGGCAAGCGCGATGAACTGGTCGACGCGGAGCTGTTCTGCTCGCAGCGAGGCCACCGATTCCAGCGCGCTTGGCGCGCTAAAGGTAAGGCTTTTCAGCGCGTTGCGCAGGGTTTTGCGCCGCTGGCCAAAGGCGGTCTTCACGACAATGGCGAGGTCGCGGTATGGAACCGTCGGTGCCTCAGCCAAGCGCTCGAGCCGAATCACCGCGGACTTTACCTTGGGCGGAGGGTCAAATGCCCCCTCGGGAAGCGTGAACAGGTAGTCGCATCGGTAGTAGGCCTGGGCCAGGACGCTGGTGATTCCGTATTCTTTGCTTCCGGGGCCGCTGCAGATGCGCACGGCGACTTCGCGCTGAAACATTCCGACCATTTCAGGTATGCGCTCGCGGCGGTCGAGCATCCAAAAGAGGATTTGGGTCGAGATGTTGTACGGATAATTCCCGATCAGCGCGAACGGAGCCTCAGTCAACTCGATCGGCTCTTGCCAGCGAAGCAGGTCCGCGTGGTAGAGTCGGGCGCTGAGTTGCGGAAACTTGCTCTGCAGCACCGGAATGCTTTCGCGGTCCAGTTCCACCGCGTGCAGCGTCAGGGGGCGCTGCAGCAGGTACTGGGTCAGCACCCCGGTTCCGGGGCCTATTTCAAGGGCTTGGCTGCACTCGGCGAGGGTCAGTGCTTCGGCGGTGCGTTGGGCGGCGCTCAAATCCCTAAGGAAGTGCTGGCCCAGCTGTTTTTTAGCGCGGATTTCGGCCATTATGCGGTGGGATTGAGCAGTCCGGCGCGGCGCAGCAGCGCTTCGGGCTGGGGTTGGCGTCCGCGAAATGCGACGTAGAGGTCCATGGGGTCGACGGTTCCGCCTGATTCGAGCAAGGTGCGAAAGCGCGGTGCGGCCTGGTCCGGAGCCTCGCGAAAGAATCCGTAGGCGTCCGCATCGAGCACCTCGGCCCATTTGTAGCTGTAGTAGCCGGCGCTGTAGCCTCCGGCAAAAATGTGGCTGAAGCTGGGCGAAATAAAGCTGGCGTCCACTGCGGGCCACACGTCCACCGAGGCAAAGGCGTCGCGCTCGAGCTGCTCAAGATCGCTTGGCGCAGTCCGCGCGTCGTGCCACGCCATGTCCAGCAGTCCGAACCCAAGCTGGCGCACCGTCGCCAAACCTTCTAAAAACGTTTGGCTTTGGGCCAGTCGCGCGACCAAGTCGGCCGGCATGGCCTCGCCGGTGGTGTAGTGGCGGGCCCACTGGGCGAGCTCGGCGGGCTCGTAGCACCAGTTTTCCATGATCTGCGACGGAAGCTCCACGAAGTCCCAGCGCACAGAGGTTCCGGTGAGGCTGGCGTACGCGCCGCGCCCCAGCATGCCGTGCAGGCCGTGTCCAAACTCGTGAAACAGCGTCAGCACCTCATTGAACGTCAGCAGGGCCGGAGCCTCAGCCGTCGGCTTGCTAAAGTTCCCGACAAGGCTGACCACGGGGCGCACTTCGCGTCCGCGTTCGTCGGCGTAGGCCGAGCGGTAGCTGGTCATCCAGGCTCCGGCGCGCTTGCCCTTGCGGGGGTGCCAGTCGGTCGTCAGGTGGGCGATGAACTGTCCGGCGGAATCCCATACTTCCCATGCCTTAGCGTCGGGGTGGTAGCTAGGGTTGTGCGGAGCCGGCTTCACCTCAAGCCCGTACAGCCGGCGTGCCACGTCAAAGGCCCAGGCCTCGACCTTGGGCAGCGCGAAGTAGGGCTTGGTCACCGCGTCGTCAAAATCAAGTTTGGCCAGCTTGTAGCGCTCGGTGGTGAAGGCGATGTCCCAGCGCTGCACGTCGTTCAGGCCCAATTCGCGAGCGGCAAATTCGCGGAGCGCAGCCGCCTCGCGCTCAGCCGCCGGCTTGGCTTTGGCGCGCAGGTCGGCCAAAAACGTGTGAACCGTTTCAGGCGCGGATGCCATGCGTTCGGCCAGCACGTACTCGGCGTGGCTGGCAAACCCAAGGAGCTGCGCCCGCTCTAAACGCTTGGCGGCCAAATTAAGGACGCGTTGGCGGTTGTCGCGTTCGTCGCCGCGGGCTCCGCGCTGCCCGAAGGCGCGCCAAAGCTTCTCGCGCAGTCCGCGCTCCTCTGCATAGGTCATGAACGCCAGGTAGTTGGGCGCATCGAGCGTCGCGGCGTAGCCACTGCTCAGCCCGTGCTGGGTGGCGGCCTCGGCGGCTTGTTCCAGGGCCCAATCCGGCAGTCCCGCGGGGGCCTCCGCCAACGGCAAATGCCAGGTTTCAGTGTCTTTGAGCAGGTTGTCGCTAAAGGTCAGTGCTTCGGTGCCCAGCTCTTGGTCGAGCTCGAGCAGCTTGGCTTTGCCGGCGGAATCCAATCGGGCTCCGTGCCGTTCAAACGCTTTAAGCGTTTTATCGTGGAGCATGCGGTCCTCAGCCGAGGCACCAGCCGGCAGCACCACCGCCGAGACGCGTGCAAAGAGCGCTTCATTCGTCAGCGTCGCGTTGCCGAGGGCGGCCAGCTTGGGCTGTACCACGCGGGCAAGTTCCTGTAGTTCGGGCGTCGAAGCCGCGCTCAACGCATTGAACAGCAGCGTCGTCTCGGCATCGAGCTCGTAGGTCATGCGCTCGAGGGCCACCGTGACCGACGCGAAGGTTGCGGGCGCGGAATCCGTCGCAAGCCGTTCCAGTTCAGCGTAGGCGCCTGAAAGGGCGCCTTCGATGCGCGCACCTAGTACTGAGGCCTCGGGAGCCGCGGTTTCAATGGCAGACGCATAGCCCGCCAAGTAGGCGTAGGGCGCTGTGAGCGAACCGTCGGCGCATTCCGTCGCGGCCGCCAAAATGCCT
>CAIJMB010000061.1 GCA_903821715.1 uncultured Flavobacteriales bacterium | reverse complement strand
GTTGACCTTAGGTTATGCCCATGATTTTAGTACGAATACGTTCGCCACGGCGCTCGGCGTTTCTAATGAATTCATTCTAACCTACCGTTTCGGAGATAACAAGCGCAACGACCGAATTGAGGCCGAAATCAAGCGTCTTAAAGACAAGCAGCGTCAAGCGGATCAAAACAGTGAGAAACTCCTCAACGAAAAGTTTGAAGAGTTCAAAGAAGAATTGGAGGCCTCTAACAAGAAACAGTTAGAAGCCCAGTCACAGCAGCTTGCGCAGGCCACGGCCCTCAAGCTTCAAGAGGCTGGCGCCCAAAGTGGAGGTGTTCGTGGTCAGGCTGCGCAGCGCACTACGGCAACACCCAATACAGCGCCCGCCAACGCCGTGACCAACGGCAGCATCCGCGGCTATTCGGCTGACGCCTATGCCGATCGCGTGGCACCGGGATCAGTGGGCTACTATGTAACTGCCGGAGTATACGGCGAGCAAGAAAATGCCGATAAAATGGCTCAAAAGCTGAAAGCACAAGGTATCAGTGCCCGTACGTTCCGCGACCCCAAGAACAACATGGTATACGTCTACCTTCTTAAGTTCGGCTCGTACGAAGAAGCTTCGACTGCCCGCCAAAGTAGCCTTAACGGCCAGTACAGCGGCAAACTGTGGGTTAAAGTCATCCAGTAATGCGCAAATTATTCGCGCTTCTGGCGCTCCTTTTGGGGTTTGTTTTGCCCGTGAGCGCCGCCCACCTCGTGGGCGGAGAGATCACCTACACTTGTGTGGGTACCAATCAGTACCAAGTTAAACTACGCATTTACCGTGACTGCTTTTCGGGCGGCGCCCAATTCGACAACACGGTAAACTTCTCGGTGTACAACCTCGCCGGAACGCTTGTGACCAATCCCACGGTCTCTAAGGGGCCAACGGTAAACGTTCCAGCCGGAACCGGTAATCCCTGCTTAACGACTCCGCCCAACATTTGTACTGAGTACGCGGACTACGTGACTACCTTGACACTTCCTCCAGTAGCTGGGGGGTACACGATTTCGTACCAGCGTTGCTGCCGGAATTCGACGATTACGAACATCACTAATCCCGG
The DNA here is from genome assembly GCA_903821715.1 of uncultured Flavobacteriales bacterium. GTDB lineage: Bacteria > Bacteroidota > Bacteroidia > Flavobacteriales > Schleiferiaceae > TMED14. The sequence continues at coordinate 10,677 of CAIJMB010000061.1, read as the reverse complement.
ATCGCGCGGAAACACGTATACCGTGCAGATTCCGTCGATGGATAACAGCTGCAACACGGCACCGGCGTTTACTACGGTTCCGCCCATCGTACTCTGCTTGGGTGACCAACTGAGTATTGACGCGTCTGCTACTGAAGCGGACGGAGACTCCCTATTCTATGAGTTTTGCGATATTTATACAGGCGGAGCCTCCGGCAACCCGACTCCGAACCCAGCAACTCCCCCGCCGTACACCCTTATTCAGTTTGTTGCTCCCGCCACGGCTTCCCAGCCTGTTCCGGGCAACCCTGCGTTGAGCATTAACTCCAATACCGGAATGATTACCGGTGTAGCGACCACGATTGGACAGTACGTAGTGGGTATTTGCGTTTCGGAATACCGCAATGGTCAATTTGTCGCGACGGTGCGCCGCGACTACCAGTTCAACGTGACGAACTGCATCATCAATACTGTAGCAGATTTGGTCACTCAACTCGAGGATCCAGGTTTGTACTGTGACGGAAGAACCTTGACGTTTACACCTCAGACCACTGGTGCGCTGACCTACTTCTGGGACTTTGGCGACACGTCAAGCGTGAACGATACGAGCTCCCTGGCCGCTCCGACGTATACCTTTCCTGATACGGGGCATTACACGGTGACGTTGGTAATTAACCCTGGTCTTGTGTGCACTGATACGGTTCGTGAGGTATTTCGTGTGATGAATGCACCGGACTACTTCATTGATAAGCAGGGTGTTCCGTGCATCGAGGTCCAAGATTACCGCTTTGAAGCCAAGGGAACTGCGCCGATAGACGCCCAGATTTCGTGGGATTTTGGATCCAATTCCAACACCTTTGGTGCCACGGGTCCATTAGTTACAGGCGTTCGATGGAATACATCCGGTACGTATCCTGTGCGCTGTATCATTCAATCCGCCTACTGCCCCGATACCCTTTGGGATACGGTTCAGGTTTTTGACTGGTATTATCCGGTGACCGCAACGCCACAGGATACCCAGCTTGTTCGAGGTGATACCGTCCACCTTGACGTCACGAGCGGAGCCGCTTACTATTGGTTTGCCGACCAGCCGGTGTACTTCAACAACGCTCGCCAGCAAAATCCGCAGGCGCTCATGCATGCCGACAGCACCACCTATTACGTCATAGTTACCGACAACCGTGGTTGCCGCGGAATTGATACGGTATTCGTGAGTTGGCTTCCCGATCAGGTACGCCCGGATCTGTCCAACGTAATGAATGTGATTACTCCCAATGGAGACGGAAAGAACGATGTTCTAGATCTTTCCGAGGTTCTATTTGGCGATGCGTGCACATTGCGCGTAATGAACCGATGGGGAACCACTTGGGTCTACGAACAAGAGTCCTATGCCAATACATGGGGTGGTACCGACGTCGATGGCAACCTATTGCCGAGCGGAACCTACTACTTCTTCGTCGTGTGTGGGCGCGACCTACGCTATGCGGGTCCAGTTACCGTCGTATACTAGAAAAGTCTGGCATCTAAAGCAAAACGCGGCCCTTGGGCCGCGTTTTTTATTGAGCGTATTGATGCAAGATTAACCTTGAAACAAGTCTTTAACTTTATCGAAGAAACTCTTGTCTCCAGCTCCAGGTCGCGGTTGAAATCGCTCGCTCTGGTTGAGCTTCTCGAGGAGCTCTTTCTCGTCGTTTGTGAGTGACTTAGGTGTCCAAACGGCTACGTGAATCAATTGATCTCCTTGGCCGTAGCCTTCGAGGCTCGGCAATCCTTTGCCCTTGAGGCGCAAGGTTTTGCCACTTTGGGTTCCGGGATCAATTTTCATTCGCACTTTGCCTGAAACCGTCGGAACCTCTACTGAAGTGCCCAAGGCTGCATCCGGAAACGATACGTGCAGTTCAAAGTGAAGGTTGTTGCCCTCGCGAACCAGTACTTCGTGTGGTTCTTCCTCAATCGAAACGATTAAGTCTCCCGCGGGACCGCCTGCCGGACCGTGGTTGCCTTTGCCTTGAACACGAAGCTGCATACCATCTTGAACTCCGGCCGGAATCTTCACACTTACCACCTCATCAAGGCGTTCGAGTCCGTCAGGACCTACGCCATCGGGGCGCTTGTCGATGGTTTTGCCTGCGCCCTGGCACGACGGACAGGCTGAAGCGGTGCGCATTTGACCTAAGATCGTGTTCTGTACGCGGGTTACTTGACCAGATCCACCACAGGTTCCACACGTTTTAAATGTTAGACCTTCTGCCGGAACAGCACGTCGAATTTTAATTTTCTTTTCAACGCCATTGGCGATCTCTTCGAGGCTGAGCTTTACACGAACCCTTAGGTTGGCACCGCGATTGGCTCCGCCGCCACCTCGGCCACCAAAACCGCCAAAGGCTCCGCCAAATGCATCGCCGAAGATGTCGCCAAAGTGGCTGAATATGTCGTCCATATTCATGCCGCCACCGCCAAATCCGCCGGATCCAGTGCCAAAGGCTTGGTGTCCGAACTGGTCGTACTTCTGGCGTTTTTCAGGGCTCGAGAGTACCTCGTAGGCCTCGGCAGCCTCTTTGAACTTTTCTTCTGCCGCGGCATCACCCGGATTTTTGTCAGGGTGGTACTGAATGGCCATCTTTCGGTAGGCCTTCTTTATCTCTTCTGCGGATGCGCCCTTTGACACACCGAGCACTTCGTAGTAGTCGCGCTTACTCATCTCATTCGGCGGCTTGGCCCACTACTACTTTCGCGTAGCGAATAATTTTTTCTCCGAGAAGGTACCCGGTCTCAAGTTCATCCACCACGCATCCAGCAAGTTCCGGACTTGGAGCGGGGATATTGGTTATTGCCTCCATGCGCTCCACATCAAAGGGCTGGCCCACGGTTGAATCCATTGCTTTGAGGCCTTCGGCTTTCATTGCGCCAACTAGCTTGTTCTGAATTAGGGCGAGACCTTGGCGTTCTGGTCCTTCGGCGAGGGCTTTCATGGCTCGGTCAAAGTCATCGAGAATGGGAAGTACTGCCTTGATGACTTTTTCGCCAGCAGTAGCCATAAGCTCTAGGCGTTCGCGGGCGTTTCTGCGACGAAAATTCTCGAACTCGGCATAAAGTCGCAAGTTTTGATCTTTGAGCTCTTGGATTTCTGCCTCTACATCGCGCTCCATTTCGGGAGCAACGGAATCCGTTGCAGGGTCAATTGAATCGTGCGCCGACTGAACATCGTCCAAAGGCTGCTCTGGCTTCTTCGTAGAATCTTCCATAATTTAATAATCCGTGTGGGTCCCGTAAAACACAAAGCCTGCCAAACGACCCAAAGGTGTCAGAATGGCAGGCTAGGTGAAAAAATTACCTTTACTTGGCTTGCATCGCCTTAAGTGCGTTCTCGAGCGCGGCTCCGCGAAGGTTTTTGGCGACAACTTTACCCTTTCCATCAATAAGGTAGGTTGCTGGAATCGCGTTTACCCCGTACAACGCAGCGCCTTCAGAACGCCAGCCTTTGAGGTCACTTACGTGGTTCGGCCACACAAGCCCATCCTTGGCAATCGCTTCAATCCAACGGTCTTTGGTGTTGTCCAATGACAGTGAGAATACTTCGAAGCCCTTGCCAGTTGAAAACTTAGCATCCTTGTACTGGTTGTACACCTTTACCACGTTTGGATTCTCCATGCGACAGGGACCGCACCATGCCGCCCAAAAGTCCAAAAGGACCACTTTGCCGCGCAAGTCTGACAGCTTGCGGGTTTTGCCAGACGGATCCGGAAATGCCAAATCTGGCGCCATGTCGCCCACATTGATGGTGGCCATCTGCTCCACAGCGATTGGAGCGGTTACACGACCCGCGGGAGTGGCGGCAAATACTAGGGCTGCGGCGCCCAAAACGAGAATCTGTTTCATGCTTCGAAGTTAAGTTGCAAAAATCAGTCTGCCACGCGTTCAATTTTGGCACCTAAATCACGCAGGCGCTCATCAATTCGCTCATATCCGCGGTCGATCTGTTCAATATTCTGAATGGTAGACGTTCCCTCGGCACTTAACGCAGCAATTAACAGAGCAATTCCGGCCCGAATATCTGGTGAAGACATTGTGGTAGCGCGTAGGCAGAACTGGCGGTCATGGCCAATTACCGTAGCTCGGTGCGGGTCGCACAAAATGATCTGAGCGCCCATGTCGATCAACTTGTCGACAAAAAACAAGCGGCTCTCGAACATCTTTTGGTGAATGAGGACTGAACCTTTTGCTTGGGTCGCCGTAACGAGCACAATACTCAAAAGGTCGGGAGTGAACATAGGCCAAGGACCGTCTGCAATGGTCACCATTGATCCGTCGAGGTAGGCGCCCATTTCATAGTGCTCTTGCGCCGGAATGTAGAGGTTGTCCCCGCGTTCTTCGATGCGGATTCCCAACTTGCGAAATACATTCGGAATCTGACCCAAATGTGGAATTCCTGCATTTTTAATCGTGATTTCTGACTTCGTCATCGCCGCAAGTCCAATCCAAGAGCCGATTTCAATCATATCGGGCAGGCAGCGGTGCTCTGTACCACCAAGGCGGGTTACACCAGTTATCGTCAAACGGTTGCTGCCGATGCCTTCGATTTGGGCACCCATTCGAACGAGCATTCCGCACAGCTGCTGCAAGTAGGGCTCGCACGCAGCATTGTAAATTGTGGTGACTCCAGGGGTGAGCACGGCGGCCATTACAATGTTTGCTGTCCCCGTAACCGAAGGTTCGTCCAACAAAATGTAGGCACCTTTGAGCCCGTCAGCAGGAGCTTCTACCCCATAGAAGTGGGCGCCTTCTTCGTAGACGAACTTGGCTCCAAGTTTCATAAAGCCTTCAAAATGCGTATCTAAGCGGCGGCGGCCAATCTTGTCTCCTCCAGGCTTCGGGATGTAGCCCTTACCGAACCGAGCAAGCATAGGGCCTACCACCATCACGGATCCGCGCAGGGATGCGCCCTTCTTTTTGTAGGTTTCGCCGAATAAGAATTCGACGTCAATCGCATCTGCGGTGAAGCTGTAGTCTCCAGGTCCATTTTTTGCGACCCTAACGCCAAAATCCCCCAAAATCTCGATGAGCTTGTTGACGTCGACAATGTCAGGAATGTTGGTAATTCGGACCGTTTCATCGGTCAAAAGCACGGCGCACAAAATTTGGAGCACCTCGTTTTTGGCGCCTTGCGGATGAACGTCTCCTTTGAGCGCAATTCCGCCCGTAATTCGAAATGAAGCCATACCTACTTGCGGAAGAATCCGCCTTTGCGTTTGTTGTTAAAGTTGGTCGTGTTCGGTTTTTTCTTTTTCCGATTTTTGGTGTGAAGCGGAGCATTTTGCGATACCACGCCCTTAGCCACGGACAGCGCAGACCCCTCTTGGCCAAGTCGGCCGGCAGACAGGATCCGTAAATCATTGAAGATCACGGCATCGTCTACGGTGTCTTTATTCCAGCTCAGGTATGCGCGCTTCATCTGGTTGGCGATGTCGTACTCTATGCCTTGACGCTCTTCAGAGGGCTCCATTTCAGCCACTGTATTGATCAAGTTCTGTAAAATGACGCCATAGTAGCGGTGGCTTCGGCTTTTCGGGGGGTAGGGAACGCGCTCCGGCTTCGCTTCGAGCAGTTCTCGTTGCGGGGCAGGGAAGGGGCCATCCACATCCAGTTGAAATCCAGATATGACGTGCAGGTGGTCCCATACTTTGCGCGCAAAATCAGTCTGACCGCGAAGGGTTGGATTCAATCGACCTACCGTGTCTACAATATGTGCAGCGGACTCAGTCCGCTTGGCGCGGTCCTCGATCGTGAGCGTGAACTCAACCATGGTCTGCACGAGGCGCCCGTATTCGCCCAGTACCATTTGGGGGCGGTCCGTGTTGTAGTCGAGCGACAACGTGGTGATGCTTGAAGTTTCCATTAGGGTGCTCATGCTAAGCCAAGAGCTGCAATTTAGCGAACTTCAAGAGGAGTTTCTTTTCGCCCGCGTTATCAAATTGTATGGTGGCTTTTCCGCCGTCGGCGGCTGGTTCCACTTCGGTCACGGTGCCTACGCCAAAGCGATCGTGCACCACTCGAATTCCAGGAGCCAAATTTAGTTCGTGTGCGGGACTTCCCGACGTAGAAGTTGCCTGGCCTAAAGGTTTGAGGTTTTCGGGCTTTCTAAACCGAATAGGCGCGGGGGGAGGTGTCGTCGCCTTCGGAGTGCTTCCGCCCATCTTTTGTGCCGCACTTCCCCTAAAGGTGCGCGGCTGTTCCGGGTCGCCAAACGCATCCCGAAGCTCCCTCGGCACCCCATAACTCTTCGGTAATTCCGGTATGTGAACATCTAAATGTTCCTCGTCCAGCTCCTCGAGAAAGCGGCTTGGCTCACAATCGATCAACTTTCCCCAGCGGTACCGAACGCGTGCATAGGTCAAGAATGCGCGCTGTTCGGCCCGTGTCAACGCGACATAAAACAGACGGCGCTCCTCTTCAAGATCACTTCGCGAATTCATCGCCATCATCGACGGAAAAAGGGCGTCTTCCATTCCGACCACAAACACCACCGGAAACTCCAAGCCCTTCGCCAAGTGAATGGTCATCAAAATCACCTTGGGTTCGTCAGTCTCTTGCTCGTCGCGGTCGGTGAGCAGCGCCACATCCTGCAAAAAGGCCCCAAGACTAGGGTCCCCGTCTTCGGTTTGGCTCTGCTGCTCCACAAAGTCCTTGATACCGTTGAGCAGTTCTTGAACGTTCTCGTAGCGGCTAATGCCCTCGGGCGTCTTGTCTTCGGCGAGTAACTTCACCAAACCACTCGTACGGGCAATGTGCTCCACGGTTCCAAACGCGTCCTGCTGCGTGGCGATGATCCGGTACGAATCAATTAAATCCGCAAAGGCCACAAGGCGTTCCGCAGTCGGTCGGTTGATGCCTAAATCCCAGGTGGTTGCGTTGCGCACGGCTTCCCAAAGCGAAACCTGTCGGTCATTCGCCGCAATCGTGAGCCGGGCAATGGTGGTATCTCCAATTCCGCGCCCAGGTAAATTGATCACGCGCCGCAGTGCCTCTTCATCACTCGCATTGACCGTCAGTCGGACGTACGCGAGCACATCCTTAATCTCTTTGCGCTGGTAAAACGACAATCCGCCGTAAATCTGGTACGGAATATTCCTGCGTCGTAACGCATCCTCAAATGAGCGGGACTGGGCATTCGTCCGATACAAAATGGCAAAGTCGCCATAACCGCGGTGCTCCCGATGCACTAGGTCAAAAATCGTCTGTGCTACATACTGCCCTTCGTCGGAATCGCTCACACTCTGGTGCACCACAATCTTCTCTCCCAGCGGATTCTCAGTCCACACGTCCTTTTCGAGCTGCTCCTTGTTGTGCGAAATCAGCACATTGGCCGCCTTCACAATGCGCTGCGTACTCCGGTAGTTCTGTTCCAACTTGTACAGCGCCGCGTCGGGGTAGTCCTTTTGAAAATTCAAAATGTTCCGAATGTTGGCGCCGCGAAACGAATAAATGCTCTGCGCGTCATCGCCTACTACACACACGTTTTCAAAGCGCGCGGCCAACGCCTTCACGATCAAGTACTGAGCGTGGTTGGTGTCCTGATACTCATCCACTAACAAATAGCGGAACCGGTCCTGGTACTTCGCAAGCACGTCCGGAAACCGTGCAAACAACTCATTGGTCTTGAGCAATAGGTCGTCAAAGTCCATCGCTCCGGCTCGAAAGCATCGCTCCATGTACTGAGTGTACACTTCACCGAGCTTCGACATCCGTGCCGAGGCATCTTGCTCCTGCAGGTCCGCTCGTGCCGCATAGGCCTTTGGCGTGATTAGGCTATTCTTGTAGGCCGAAATGCGCGAGGCTACGGACTTGGTCTTGTAAATCTCTTTGTCGAGGTTCAGCTCTTTAATCACATTCGCCAGCACTTTTTGTGCATCCTCGGAATCGTAAATCGTAAAGTTGCTCGGGAAACCAAGGCGTTCCCCCTCCACGCGAAGGATGCGCGCAAAAATGGAATGGAAGGTTCCCATCCATACATTTTTAGCCTCAGCCGGACCAATCACCTTTGCAATCCGGTCCTTCATTTCGCGAGCGGCCTTGTTGGTAAATGTCAATGCCAATATTTGAAATGCATCCGCCCCCTGGGCGATTAAGTGCGCAATCCGGTACGTGAGCACCCTGGTTTTGCCAGAGCCCGCACCGGCAATGACCATTACGGGTCCATTGAGGTGCACTGCGGCCTGTCGCTGGGCCGGATTGAGTCCGCTTAAAAGTTCATCCATGACGTGCTACAAAAGTAGGTGGGCAGGCCCCCGAAGCATCGTCGCGTGGAAAACTTTGAAATTCTTTTTAATAGGTGAAGGTGATTAGAGCAGAAATTGTTCTACATTTGCAGTCCCCAAAAAAGTGGGGGTGAAATTTTATTTCTACCGACGTCAAACCACGTAGAAGAGCATGCCAACGATCCAACAACTAGTCCGCAAAGGACGCGTAACCCTGGAAAAGAAGAGCAAGTCGGCCGCACTGGACGCTTGCCCGCAACGCCGTGGCGTTTGCACCCGGGTATACACCACTACTCCAAAGAAGCCGAATTCCGCGATGCGCAAAGTTGCGCGTGTACGGTTAACTAACGGTAACGAAGTCAATGCCTACATCGGAGGTGAAGGACACAACCTACAAGAGCACAGTATTGTACTGGTTCGCGGAGGTCGTGTAAAAGACCTTCCAGGTGTTCGCTACCACATCGTTCGCGGTGCCCTTGATACGGCAGGTGTGAACGGTCGTATGCAACGCCGTTCGAAGTATGGTGCCAAGCGTCCCAAGGCTAAAAAATAATTAAGTAAGGAACCATGAGAAAGACTCGTGCTAAGAAGCGCCCGCTCCTGCCGGATCCCCGTTTTAACGATCCCCTCGTTACGCGCTTCGTCAACAACATGATGTTGGACGGAAAGAAGTCAACCGCTTTCAAAATTTTTTACGACGCGATTGACTTGGTGTCAGAGCGCACCGGTGAGGCTAACGGTCTTGACCAGTGGAAAACGGCTCTTACCAATGTGATGCCGCACGTGGAGGTGCGTAGCCGCCGTGTTGGTGGTGCGACCTTTCAAATCCCCCAGCAGATTCGTCCTGACCGCAAAATTTCGGTGGCGATGAAGTGGTTGATTGGTTACTCACGCAAGCGCAACGAAAAGAGCATGGCAGGCAAGCTAGCCGGCGAGATCATCGCTGCTGCGAAAGAAGAAGGTGCTGCCGTTAAAAAGCGCATGGATACGCACAAGATGGCCGAGGCCAACAAGGCGTTCTCACACTTCCGTTTCTAATCGTATTTCTCTAAGACGATGGCTTCACGCGACCTTAAATATACCCGCAACATCGGCATCATGGCCCACATTGATGCTGGTAAGACTACCACTACCGAGCGTATTCTTTACTATACCGGCGTGAGCCACAAGATTGGTGAAGTTCACGACGGAGCTGCTACCATGGACTGGATGGTTCAGGAGCAAGAGCGCGGTATCACCATTACTTCAGCTGCGACGACGTGCTTTTGGCGCTTTCCAACGGTGCAGGGTAAGGACATCGCAGGCCAGACTGAGGAGTACAAGATTAATATCATCGATACTCCAGGTCACGTTGACTTTACCGTAGAGGTAGAGCGCTCACTTCGCGTACTTGACGGTGCTGTTGCCCTTCTGTGCGCGGTGGGTGGCGTACAGCCCCAGACTGAAACGGTTTGGCGCCAGGCTACCAAATACAGTGTACCGCGTATTGCGTTTGTCAACAAGATGGATCGTACGGGAGCTGACTTCTTCAACGTAGTTCGTCAAATTGACGAAAAGCTTCGCGGCAATGCTGTCCCCCTTCAGGTGCCCATCGGTGCTGAAGCTGAGTTCCGCGGCGTGGTTGACTTGCTTACGAAGAAGGCCATCATTTGGAACGACGATACTCAGGGTATGACGTACGATGAGATCGAGATTCCTGCCGACCTCGTCGAAACAGTGGACGAGTACCGCGAGAAGCTTGTTGAGGCCGTTGCCGAGTTTGACGACAACCTCATGGAGAAGTTCTTCGAAGATCCAGCGAGCATCACGCGTGAGGAGCTTACTGCTGCAATACGCAAGGCTGTAATCGCCATGAAGATCACGCCGGTACTTTGCGGTTCCGCATTTAAGAACAAGGGTGTACAAACCATGCTCGACGCGGTGATGGAGTACCTTCCTTCACCTGTAGACGTCGAGGCGATTGCCGGAGTCAATCCAGATACGGATGAAGAAGAGGTTCGTCGTCCCGTTTCTACCGAGCCTTTGGCTGCCCTAGCGTTTAAGATTGCAACTGACCCCTTCGTTGGTCGTCTTTGCTTCTTCCGCGTATACTCTGGAAAGATTGACGCAGGTTCGTATGTGAAGAACATGCGCACTGGCAACAAGGAGCGCATCAGTCGCATCTTCCAAATGCACGCCAACAAGCAAAACCCGATTGATGTCATCGAAGCTGGTGACATTGGTGCTGGTGTTGGTTTTAAGGATATTCGCACGGGAGACACGCTATGTGACGAGAAGAACCCCATTGTTCTTGAGTCAATGAGCTTCCCTGAGCCAGTTATCGGACTCGCCGTAGAGCCAAAAACTCAAGCGGACGTAGATAAGTTGGGTATGTCTTTGGCTAAGCTTGCTGAAGAGGATCCCACCTTCCGCGTGCACACGGACGAAGAGACAGGCCAAACGG
>CAIJMB010000060.1 GCA_903821715.1 uncultured Flavobacteriales bacterium | reverse complement strand
TCTTGCACCGCAAAGCGCAGCACCCCATGAAGGCGCACATCCCATACTTGCTTGAACTGAAAGGTGAGTTCACCTGTTGGTTCTAGGGAGGTCGCCTTGACGTACTGCATGCCCACGCGGCCGCTGTCGTTCAAAATTCCGAAGTCAACCTCTGGGCGCACGACCATGGGGTAGTTATCCCAGGTAACGAATCGGCCCCCGAAGCGGTAGCCGATAATGCGACTCCAGCGCCCGGTAGCGCCGCCATAGATACTGCTGCTGCGAATGGCCTCATAGGCCGAAGTTTCAGATAAAAACGGAACCGCGTCGACGCGGGCGCGCATTCCGCCATTGTCCACGTGGCCGTCCATTCCGCCATAGAGGTAGAGCACGTCGCGCACCAACGGAACCTCAACGTGCACCACCGGCGGAAAGTACGGGAGCGTCTTTTGTCCTGGCCCACCCGTCGCAATGATGTTCAGGCCAAAGCGAAAGCGCACCCCTTTAATGCTGTCAGAAAGCGATGGACTGAATTGCAGGGCCCAAGCGGCACTCGAGGTGTCGGGTCGCGCAGTGCCTTGAAGTTGGTTGAACGAAGCGTTGAATGGAAGGTTGAGTACCAAATTCTGGACAGGCAAAGCCGATTCGAGCGCCATACGCCCTCCAGTCTCGAACTGCCGTCCACCTTGATCAATCCAGTGGTGTCCAGAAAGCGAAAGCGATCGAAACGCTTGAGTGCGACGGTAGCGCGTGGCTTGGTACCGGGCTCCGGCTGTATAGGTTTGGATTCCGCGGCCCGGAGCGGCATTCGCCGTATCGGCATCGTTAAACCCGATCGTGTGGCGCTGACCGTAGAACGGAATCCGATCCCATGCGCCACCCCCTTCGAGGCGCAAGCGGCCCTTGTTAAAGATGCGTTCGTACGAAGCATCTACCTTGCTCTCAGACCAGAGCAGGCGATCAAACACCACGTAGTCTTTGGCGAAGCCTCCGCGAGTGGAGCGATGGCTTCCGCGAACTGACCAGTGATTGGCCGCACTGCGCACACTTCCGATCGCGGCTTCGGCCTCTACAGAGCCATAATTGCCCGCAATCAGTGACACGTAGCGAGATGGCAGTCGTTCGAGTTTGGTCTTGGTAATTTTCACGGGTGGAATCAGTTCCATCACCGGCTCAACCGGAACCACTTGCGGACGCACCTGAATGCGCACGGGCAGCTTTTGGACGCTTGTATCTGTAAGACTGGGTTGACCTGAAATCTTTACCGCCTCTGCGACTTTTGCGCGGTACTTATCGGTTACGGACACCTCGACATTCCCTACTTGTGCGGCTGCGGCGTAGCTCGCAATGGCGAGGCCCAGCATCCACTTCATCTTATTCTGCATCGTCTTCGGTCGTTGTTTGGGGTGCATTGGATTCGAGTTGGGCGGCATTGAATTCCGCTAGTAGGGCTTGCGCCTCGCGCACGAGCGCATCTGACGGATGCTCGGCAATCACAAAGTCCAAGGTGTAGCGGGCCTGGAAGCCATCATTCAGGCTCGCGTAGTTTCGGGCAAGCACGAGGAGTGCCCTAAAGCGCCACTCCTGTTGACCCGGATAGTTGTCGAGCAAGCCAAACACAGCTTCACTCGAAGCTGCATACTTTCCGCGGATTCGAAGGATGCTCGCTTTGGCATACATCGCTTCAGCTTGAGTTCCGACAGCTGCTTCAGCGATGGCGTCTTCAGCTGCTTGCTGCCATAATCCGAGGCGCAATGAATCCGAAGGCTGCGCGCGGTACTTTGCCTCGAGCACACGAAGGCGCACAGCAAACGCTTCACTGCGATCCTCAGGAGACTGTCGCAAATCCGCGACAATTCCTTCGGCATAGGTCAATGCCACATCCTCAGCTCCTTCTGCAAAATGTGCTCGCATCATGGCCCGGTTGGCCTCACTTCGCAAGCTCGCGTCCTCAGCCAAAGCCAAAAGGCGTTCAGCATAGCGCTTGGTCTCATTGCCGTCTTTGCGCTGTTCTGCATCGCGAAGCAGCCATTTATAGGCCGAAACCGTATTTGAGCCCACGGGCTGGCGCACCACGTTGCGGTAGTACGGAAGCGCATTGGCCATCTGTCCACTCATCCGCGCCGATTCTGCGGTTTGAAAATTTGCATCGGCAGCGAAGTATCCATCGGGGAAGCGCTTGAGGTACTTAACCAACGCATCGTAGGCAGCTTGATTTTGACCTTGGGCAAATTTGTCGTAAGCCGACATGTAGGCGACGGAATCGAGCTCACTGGCGCGGATTCCCGACGAAGGCATGCCCTGCACCCACTCGAGGTAGTCGTCGATGCGGTTGGCCTCATCATAGACCGAACGCGCAACGGAAATCGCTTCCCGCGCCTCAGGCGTACCTGGGTAATCCCGAACGACCGTCTGGAAGGTAGCGATCGACGCACTGAGGTCTCCGTCGTTGCGCTGGGCAAGCGCGATATTCAAGCCAGCCCGTCGGCCCTTTTCGGTGTTGGGTTTCTTGCGCTGGTAGGCGGTGAACGCTTCGGCTGCCTCTTTGTTCCGCCCGATGCGAAGTAAGGTTTGCGCACGCTCGAAGAGTGCGTCGTCTGCGCGCGCAGATCCGCGCTGCTCGAGTTTGGCAAGTTGTTCGATTTTACCCGGATTGTCTCCGAGTAAACCCCGGCACAGTGCCTGCTGAAAATTGGCATAGTCGGCATCGGCGCTACCAAGCTTCACGATGCGTCCATAGTAATCCCGAGCCAACGCATGGCGACCGAGCAAAAAGTACAGGTCGGCCACACGCAGTTCGGCATCTTCACGGCGGCGGTCATTTTTGGGAGCATCCTCGAGAAATACGCGGAACGTCGCCGCAGCCTCTTCAAGTCGGTCCAGTCGGTAGAGGGTGTACGCCTTGTTGTACTGAGCTGCAGGGCGCTCAGACAGCGTGAAGCTACCTGGAGTCTTTAAAAACAGATCGGTTTCGACCAATGAAGTGCGGTAGTCACCCTGGCGGTAGGCCATTTCAGCCTTCCAAAAGTGGGCAAGCGCCTCGTATCCTCGGTCAAGTGGGTAGCTCAGCGACTGATCAAGCAGTTCCTCGGCCTTGGCCCACTGCGAAGCTTGGTACAATTCCACTGCGCGGAAGTAGGCCACCTTCTGGTAGGCTTCGCGCATAGCCATCGAACCCATGCCCGTCTGTATAATCGCCTCGAGTGCGCGTCCGTAGTCGCGCGAGGTCAAATAAAGGTTGGCCAAGTACTCGTTCGCCTCTCGACGGTGTTCCGTTCGGGGAAACTCACGTAAAAACTGATTAAACACTTGAATAGCATCACCGAATGGGCTCGCACTCCGGTAGGTAAGCTTTGCATACTGGTAGGCGGCCTGCTCACGGGTAGCTTCGTCAGCCTTGCTTTGCCATACCGAGCGAAAGGCAGTTTGAGCCTCTTCCCAACGCTCTAGGCGCGAATAGCTGTCGCCCAGCATCAAACGGGACTGTAATGCCCAGTCGGTCGCACTCTCAGAAGGCAACTGATTAAAGGCCTTGACCGCAGCTTCATAGTCCTGCGTTTGGTACGAACACACGCCCATTTGGTAGGCGATTTCGGGAGACATCTTTCCACCCTTAGCCAGGTTAAACTCAAAATAATCTTTGGCATCAGCGTAGCGCTTCTTGCGGAACATACTCTGCCCAATGAGCAGCGAAATCTCTGGCGCACGTTTGGCACTTGCCTCTTTCATCAGCTTTTCACCCAGCACGAGCAGCTCGTCATCTTTGCCCGTTCGGGCATAAATCTGAGCTAAGTAGTACGGAACTACCGGTCCAAACTCTTCGTGATTCTGAAGGGGTTCGAGGTTCTCAAGTGCGGTCTGGTCTGCCTTCTCGAGGTAGGCAATATGGCCATAATAGTACTGGGCCGCCTTTGACACAGCAGACTTTGATTTTTTTGCCTCAGCCAACTCGGCCTTTGCTTGATCGAATTCATTCAGCAAAAAGTGGGCGTACCCCAGTTTAAACTGGACTTCGGCACGAAGGTTTCGCGCTAGGTCTACCCCGTCAAGCATGCGCAACCAGCGCTTCGCTTCTTGGTAGCGTCGGCGATTGAATGCTTGCTCGGCTGCGTCGAGTACTAAGTCAATTCGCCGAGAAGAAGATGGGTACGTCTGGAGAAACGACTCGGCAAACTCCTCTGAATCACGGTGAAGCAAGCGAATTGCGCAAAGGGCCTGGTAGTACATGGACTGTTCAGACCAATCGCTCGCCACGGGCGTTACAGCACGTACCTCGGCAAAGTATTCGTAGGCAGAACTGTAGAGCGCGCGGTCAAAGCGCGCGCGGGCTTCAGCAAAGAGAGCTTCTGGCTGGCTGCCAGTGATGGGCTGTTGGGCGTGCAGCGTGGCGCTCATCAAAAGCGCTGCAAGAAATTGAATCCTCATGTTGTTCAAAAGTACATCGTGCTTTTGGTTCGGCTCTCGTTACTTTGCACAAACTGTGCCCATGGAATCAACTGCCGTCTTATCGCTCCGAAATGCAAGCATCCTTCAAGGGGATCACCGCGTACTCAGCGACGTCAACCTCGAAATTGCATCGGGCGAATTCATCTATGTAATTGGCGCCACGGGCTCCGGTAAATCTTCGCTACTCAAAACCTTGTATGCCGACCTACCCTTGGAATCGGGCGAAGGGAGCATTGTAGGCTACGACTTGCGCAACCTCAAAGAGCGCGACATCCCCTACCTGCGCCGTCAGTTGGGAATTGTTTTTCAGGACTTTCAACTCCTTATGGACCGCAGCGTGCGCGAAAACCTCGACTTTGTTCTGCGCGCCACGGGCCATGAGAACCGCAGCGAGAACGATGACCGCATCGACACGGTGCTCCGCCGAGTGGGCATGCCCACCAAGGGACACAAAATGCCGCACCAGCTGTCGGGCGGTGAGCAGCAGCGCGTTTCGATTGCACGTGCCTTGCTCAACGACCCTCCCCTCATTTTGGCGGACGAGCCCACGGGAAACCTTGATCCGCACATGTCTGAAGAGCTGATGCACCTTTTGGAAGAAATTCGCGCAAGCGGCCGCAGCATACTAATGGCAACGCACGACTACGCACTACTGCTCAAGTTTCCGCACACGACCTACCGCTGTGTGAACGGAACACTCGCGACCACCGTCCAAAAGACGCTTTAATTCGTGTGCGGAACCGCGAATCGGGCCGCGACTACCGTGGCACGAGCAGCGCATTCTGAAGTCCAAGGTTCTTCTTGGGCCTGACGAATGAGTGCATACGCCTCAGGCCATGAGGTATAGGTGCGCACGCGACCTCCTAAATCCAGTCCCTCAACCGCTTTGGCGTGCGCCACGATGTGTCGTCCCAGAAGCAATGCTTGAATGAGTTTGAACTTGATTCCTAGGCTGTGCTCGGCATGCACCACGACAACTTGGGCATCCGCGTACAGTTGGTCGAGTTCAGTATCACTGGGGCGATCCACGTAGTGAGGCGTTCCCGAAGGCGCGTTGTGTCCGGCAAAGCACATCGGCTCGATGGGGGGCTGTGCCGCAAGCAATCCCAGAATTGCGGCTGCATTCTCTTCGACGCTGAACTTACCCACAGCCAGAACTAAAGGTCGCGCCGCTGCACCACTAGGAACCGACTGCGTAAAGGGATGGTGCGGCGGAACCCAAAGAGCCGACGAACGTGGGCTAAGGGCATTCCACGCGTTCGCGTCCAGCGGAGTGATCGCTGAAACTGGACCAGACCAAGCTGACGCCACATGCCGTTCCCAACGGCGAAGTGCCCAAGCTTCGACTAGGTAGTATCCCACTTTGGGGCCTGAAGCCTGACGGGCCAAGCTGGCGTAGTAGGCGGATTCGGGGTTGTGCAGCCGCAAGGTTCCGTCCAACGAAAGACCGCTGCAGTGTATGCCGTGGTAGGTGACGGTTCCGCGCTGGACCGCGGCCTGGTGGCGCGCAATTCGGGTTTGACGGCTCTGCACGATCCATGGCCGGAGGCTGTGAGGTAGCCGGGCGCGGCGCAGGACGTTGGTGTGAACCTCGGTGAAGGGCGCTTCGCAACCCAAGGCGTGGCGGGTAAAGGCGTGAAGGACCACCTGCTGGCCCCTGGACGTCACGGCGCGGACGTGACCAAGGACTTCGAGGGTTCCTCCGTAGCGGGGCGGCTCGAGGCGGTCCATGCTCCAAATGTGGTGCGTGGCACGCCCCTCAAGGCGGTCGATGAGGCGGTGCCAAACTTGGCCTTCATGGCCCCAGTGGTAGTGGTGAGCAGCCTGGCGGGCAGCGCGGCTTGCGGCCTCATAGGTAGCGGGCTGCGTGAGTTCGCGGGCAGCACTGGCGATGGCGACAGGGCTGAGTTGGCCGAGCACGATTCCAGCTCCGGAATCGAACACCACGCGGGCCACTTCGACGAGGTCACTGGCGACCACGGGGATTCCGGCCTGAACGTAGTCAAAGAGTTTGTTGGGCAGGCTCCAGCGGTAGTTCTGGGATTTTGGCTTGTCGAGGCTGAATCCGAGGTCGGCCGCCTGGGTGTAGCGCTGAAGTTCTTCGCGCGGCACCCGACCCACAAAGCGCACATTCGACCAGCCTTGGGCCTGCACATAGCGTTCAAGGTGGGGAATGGCGTCGCCGCTGCCGACCACTATGAGTTCTACCTCAGGGCACAGGGCCGCGGCTTCGACGAGTTCCTCGGCTCCTCGGTCGACGTTGATTCCGGCGCCTTGGAGGATCCATAGCGTTTTATCGATGGGCAGTCCAAGTTCTGCGCGGACCGCGCGTTTGCGCTCCGCGGCGTCAGGCCATTCGCCGTCCGGGCCCCACGGAAGCTCCGCGAGAAGGGGAACGTTGCGCACGACGTCCCAAGTTCCGCCGTATTCGCGGGCGTACTGATCGGCAATGCTTTGGTTCACGGTCACGCGAAAATCGGTGCGCGGAATTCCGTAGCGCTCAATCCACCGCCAAAGACGCTGCACCATGGGTCGCACTTCGAGTTCGGGCGCCCCCAAAAAGTACTCGTGGCTATCGTAGACCAACGGCTTCGCGCGGCGCATCGCCCACCACGCGTTGGGGCCCAAGGTATCGAGGTCGTTGGCGAGGTAGACGTCTGGCCGCAGGCGGCGCAGGGCAAACCACAATCGAATCTGGTACTCTAGGTAAAACAGCGGACCTCGGTTGAAACTGCAGGTCATGCGATGGATTTCGTAGGGGCGATCCAGCGGGGCCGGATTGGGATACGTACGGCCGAGCACGACCACTCGGTACCCGAGCTCAGCCCAAAGCGTTGCCGTGCGGTGCACGCGCTGGTCGCTGTGCAGGTCGTTGATGACGCTCAGTACTACGGATGGACCCATGAAGCGAAGGTAGCGCAGCCGTCTTTTGAACGAACTTTGTGGTCATGACGACGGACCCCCGCCATATTCGCATCTCGGACTACGACTATCCCCTACCCGACGACCGCATAGCCCAGGATCCCTGTAGTCCGAGGGACGCGGCCAAGCTGCTGGTTTGGGAGCGCGGAACGCTTCGCGATCTTGGGGTATGCGATGCTCCGGATGTGGTCAACGGATGGGGACCCTATCGTTTGGTCGTCAACGAAGCACGAGTGGTTCCGGCGCGGATCTTTATGCCACGACCCAGCGGAGAGGGGCACTTCGAGCTCTTTTACCTCGACGCCGAGGGCCTGTCGGTCGAACAGGCAATGGCCGAAACCTCAGTTCTGAGCGCATGGTGCAAGGTGCGCCCCAGCAAAAAATGGAAGGACGGTGTGGTTTTGGCCCACAGCTGTGGCCTGACGGCGTCCCGACTTGCCCAGCGAGACGGAGTCTCTTTGGTTGAGTTTCGCTGGTCCACTGGGCAAACCTGGGCCCAAATTCTAGGTGACGTGGGTCGGATTCCGCTCCCCCCGTACATGCACCGCGCCGACACCGAAACCGACCGAGACCGCTACCAATCCGTCTTTGCGCGGCATGAAGGTTCGGTGGCAGCACCTACCGCAAGCTTGCACTGGACTCCGGAACTCATGGATCGCTGGCGCAAGGTCTGCGCCGACACTCAAGCCGTAACGCTGCACGTCGGAGCTGGCACCTTTCAGCCCGTCAGTGCCGACGCCGTAGGCGATCACCATATGCACGCTGAAGAAGTGGTTGTCAGTCAGAGGGTCATCGAAGCCCTCGCCGACGGCATGCCCGTGCTCGCCATGGGCACGACAGCCGCGCGGACCCTTGAATCGCTCTACTGGTGGGCCCTCGATTGGCAACTCAGCGGAACCATGCCCAGATTCGTCGACCAGTGGGCCCCGTATTCTGAGTTGCTGATTGATGGTTCCACGCCGCAGGGGGTGGAGCTGCTGGTTGCTGGTTCCTCGGCGCAAGCCGCGGAGCTTGCGGTTAACGGTTCATCAGAGCAGGGCCAAGCGGCTGCGGAGAGCGATTCACTGGATCCGGAAGTGTGCGCCCTGTTTGCCTGGGCCGCGCAAGAGTTGGCGAAGCGCGGGCAAGACGTCGTTTCATTTCGGACGGCATTGATTATTGCTCCTGGTTATTCGTTCCAAGTGGTTAAGGCGTTGATCACGAATTTTCACCAGCCCCAATCCACACTTTTGCTTCTGATTGCGGCGGGTCTAGGATCCGCGTGGCGCGAGCTGTACGAACACGCACTGGCCAGCGACTATCGCTTTTTGAGCTACGGCGACGCGAATTTGTACCGCTTTTAAACGCCTGCCCCGACTAGGGGTCGCAGCTTGCGGTCATGATTCGATCGCTGGCTTGGATTGGGGTAGTTTGCGCTTCGTGGAGCGCAGACGTTCGCACGGAGTCTAGGACCATGGCAATTCGTCCGTGGTCAGAGTGCGAAAATGTCCCAGTCCGAACCAGGTTCACGAGTTGGGTTTCATTCGCCGGGCTTCGCAATGATTTTGTTCGTCATCACGTGCGTCCCGATACCGATTCGTTGCTGTTTGTGTGGTGGAATCTTCAGAATTTAATGGACACCTTGGCCAATTCAGGGCCCAGGGACCGTGATTTCTTACCCGACGGTCCCTACCGTTGGGATTCGAAACGGTACTTCCAAAAGTTGTATGCGTTGGGCCGCGGCCTCGCCGCGGCCGCAGGCGGCCGCATCCCCGACGCGATTGGCGTGTGCGAGGTAGAAAACGCCGACGTGCTTGATGATCTTGAGCGGAGGTGGCCGCCTGCATGGCGTCTGTGGCGCCTGCACCGCGACAGCCCAGACGGCCGAGGCATCGACGTCGCAGTCTGGTACAACCCTGAACGACTAACTGTGGACAGCGTCGCGTGGATTCATCCGAGTCAAGATTACCCCACCCGCGAAGCCCTTTGGGTCCGCTGGAAACTCCCCGACGGCACGCGACTGGCCTGGCTCTGGTTGCACCTTCCCTCGCAGCGGGCCCCCTCGCCCAATGCGCGCACTGAGGCCCTCGCGGGCATACTTGCTCACATTTCGACACCACTGGACGGCTTAACTGGCGACCTGAATGAAGGTTTAGATGGGCCATTGGCCGAATGGCTCCGAACGAACAAATTCCGCCCCCACTACCCAAACAACCAATCAGGAACCTTTGCCTATCGCGGTCGACTCGAAGCACTAGACGGTGTGTGGGCCGGACCCTCAACCAGATGGCGCGTGCAAAGCACGGCTATTCCGTACGGCCTGAGGCAAACAAAAAGCGGCTACCAAATCCGAGGAAGCTATGAAGGCCTCAGGTACCGCGGTGGCGCATCGGACCACCTTCCGCTCCGAATGGAGGTGGTTCGCAACTAAAAAGCACGTATTTTAGCGCAACGTTGGGAATAAGCCCATAACTTTTATGAAACAACTCGCCTACCTCAGCCTCGCTGCAGTCGCCCTAGCCTCGTGCACCAAGCCCGAACCAGATCCGGTTCCTGAAGTCTACATTACGGATTCACTAACGGTAAACCCCGACCAAAAGGTTCTCGTAATCGAAACCACTGGTACATGGTGCCAGTACTGCCCGAATGGTGCCGAACTGATGCTGATTGCGCAAAACACCTACTTTGATTCGGTTTCTGGCGAATCGATGATCATTCCGTTTGCATCGCACACCGGAGACCCCTTCGAAACCAGCGTTCAAACCGCCCTTAACACCGCCTTTCCAACCACGGGCGTACCCAACTTCTACGTTCAAAATTCCGATGCAGGCCAAGACATCTTAGGTCCCATCGCAGGAGCTCTTTTGAATGAGCCTAAAGTTGGCGTAACCCATGCATGGCAGTACAATGCCACGGGTGACACCATTTATGTGTATCCCAAGGTTCAGTTCTTTCAAAACGCCAAAGATGCCAAGTACTACGTTCAATCGTACTTATTGGTCACAAACATCGATGCAAAAGAGTACAGCGCCGGCGGAATCCCCGTCAATCTCAATCAAGTTTCTTCTGTGCCCATCGTAACGACGGGCTCAGGCAGTACTCCTAGCCGTTGGACCTCGCAAGTCGATCCTCTTTCAGGTAAAGTAGGCGACGACACCTACCAGCACGATCACATCCCAATGGTAGCCGGTCTGACACCGAATGCCTTTGGCGTTGAGCTCGACAGCATCAACCCGCTCGGCGATGATTTCTTTGAAGGTGACATCTTCGGTTCGAAGTACACGCCCATCGTGATTAAGATCCCAGTGCAAGGCAACGTCCAAATGCAGGCGGTAAAAACCTTGATGCCCAACGTCAAAATTGAAGTAGCCACCCTTCTTTGGGAGCCCCGCACAGACGGTGAGCTTGGTGTACTCTTCACGAACGGATTCATCGACAAGAAGTAATTCCTGTCCTTTGTGAAAACCGAAGCCGGCCAAGTGCCGGCTTTTTTTATGAGATTGTTTCTTACCAAGTTGAGGAGGGCTTTAGCGGAACTCTCAATGGCGAAAGGAACATGTATTGACGCACACAACGCTGAAACCCGTCCGTCTGCAGCATCGGTACAAAAAGTAAAATCCGGTTATATCCGAATTCCGAGGCGAGATATACCCTTCGGGCTTGCGGCGATCGAGCTAGGACGATCGCGCCTTCAGCACTTCGCACCCTTCGGTGCTCGGGCTACTGCGCGGCTAGCGCAGTTGCGCGGCAACAAAAAACGAGTTAACAAGAAACAGAATTAAGCTTAGCAATGGCCAACGAGCCAACCTCGCCAAATGGCCAACCTTGCCAGACGGCTACTTGCTGCGGCGTGCGC
>CAIJMB010000059.1 GCA_903821715.1 uncultured Flavobacteriales bacterium | reverse complement strand
TCTTGGGCACGATCAGGGGATAGGCGGTGAGCCCGCTGAGGTGGTAGAGGCTGTCGGGAACGGGAACACTTCCGCTCGGAATGAGGAGCATCTCGCCGTCCCGACGCGAAGTTTGGGCTCCTTTGGCGGTGACCAGCACATGGCGCCGCAAGTTGCCGTGACGGTCCATTCCAAGCATCGACGTAATCCCTTGGTATTCTTGCACAAAGACCTTGCCTTTAGTGCTTTTACGGATGCTGGTCTGAAGCTCGACACGGGGGTTTTGTGCCAGGGCGTAGCGCTCCGAATGCCTGCTGGCACAGCTCGCCATCAGTGCAGCGAGAAAAAGAAGCTGAATCGACCGGAGCATGCATTCAAGGTAATGTACCTTCGGCAAATGAACATTATTTCTTGGAATGTAAACGGCCTTCGGGCGGTCGCAGGCAAGGGTCTGCACGAAATTTTACGCAATTTGAACCCAGACATTATGGGTTTTCAGGAGATTAAGTGCACCGTCGACCAGGCCAAGGAGGTCCTAAACGGCACGGGCTACCATATTCTGGCCCACGAGGCTGAGAAAAAAGGTTATTCGGGCACCGCGTTGATTAGCAAGCGAGAGCCCCTGAGTGTGGCCTTCGGAATGGGTGTAGAAGAGCACGAGGGCGAAGGCCGCGTCATCACCGCTGAGTTTGATGACCTGTTTGTCGTGACCACCTACGTGCCCAATTCTAAGGGCGATTTGTCGCGGATTCCGCAGCGAGCCCGCTGGGATCGGGACTTGACGGCCTACCTCAAAGGATTGGATGCGCGCAAGCCTGTGGTGCTCTGTGGCGACTTGAATGTCGCTCACAAACCCATCGATTTGAGCAATCCGCAGTCCAACTACAACAAGACCCCGGGTTATACCCAAAGCGAAATTGACGGGTTTCAGTACTTGCTCGACGCCGGATTTTCGGACTCATGGCGCGAGCAAAACCCGGAAGTGGCAAAGTACTCATGGTGGAGCATGCGCTCCGGCGCCCGCGCTAAAAACATCGGTTGGCGGCTTGATTACCAGGTCGTATCCAACCGGCTGATGGATTCGGTGGCCTCTACGGAGATACACAACGAAGTCTTCGGAAGCGACCACTGCCCCGTCCGGGTGGTGCTGGGATAGGACTCAGCGTCCGATCCACGTGGCCTTTTCGGCCAAGAACCTTGCGAACAGCCCGGTGTCGTCAAGACGCGTTCGCTCGTTGAGTACCGCTTGAACCCCTTTCATCGCGACGCGGTCCGGACACTGCCTCAATGCCTGGATGGTCGCATTGCGGTAGTCGGGCTGTTGGTAGTAGGCATCGTTCCCAAACGCGGCAAACAACACGGCCGCAGCCTCTTCGGGGCGGTTTTGTGCCAACAGGGAGTGTGCGAGGTGCATTTGTCCGCCGGGGTGCCGTGGGGACCGCTTGAGTAGTTCGCGGTAGGTGGATTCCGCCTTTGGGGCGTCCCCTCGGTAGCGGTACATATTGCCGAGCTGGTACCACGTGACGACATGGTGGGGGTGCAGCTCCAAGGACTGCAGAAAGTAAGCTTCAGCTTCTGAAAAGCTTGAAGCGGTAAGCGGCCCGCGCTGCGCCTCAAGAAACATAGCGGACATTCCGGCAAAGTAGGGTGCGGGGTTGCCAAAGCGGTCAAGTTCCGTCCACGAATCGAGCGTCTCAAGCGCAGCCGGAAGCAGTTTGGGCGCATTTTGCTGGGCGTTGAGCGCCAGGAGCTCTTCTTGGTCGCGTTCCGAGGAAATCCCCTGCATTGCAGTGAATGCATAGCAGGCAGTCAGTGCTCCGATGATCCCAATGGGTAGCCATCGGGCGAATTCGGTACGCTTGGCTTCCAACCGGTTCGGTCGGAGCATTCCCGCTGCAAGCATGAATGGAACCCATACTGCCGCGCGCTCCAGCGGAAACTCAAAGAGGCTATAGGTAAGCACGATAAGGGCCATGCCTGCCACCAAGTCCGCACCGTCTTCGCGGCGGAGTCGCCACCACGCTACAGCAAGCCCGATCCAAAGGCTCGACCACAAAGCGACTCCGGGCCAACCGTGTTCGGCGCCCATCCAAAGGGCATCGTTGTGCGGGCGTACCTCGGCGGTAACCCCTTCGGAGACCGACGGATTCATGCCGCGCAGTCCGTACCCCGGAAAGTGAATGCGCCATTGCCCAGCGCCCACCCCGGTCAAAGGATGTGCCTCGAGCATAGTGAGGGAATGCGTCCAAAATACCTCTCGAATGCGAAGGTTCGTCGGGTCGAGCATCGCTTCGCGCGCCTTGGGTCGGGCGAGCACACCGGCAAGGACAATGATTCCGAGGGCCAGGCCAGCTGCTAAGGGCTTCCAGTTGCGAATGCTGCGCATCGCCGCAAAAACGGCCCACAGGGCAATGCCAATCCAAATGCTCCGTGTGCGCAGCACAACTACAGCCACAAGTACAGCCACGCCCATGGCGACCACTGTAGTTCGGGCAGCGCCTTGCGTTCTGTTCCAAAGGTACCATGCGGCTGGAAGCGCAAGGGCCATCGCCGAAGAGGTGAAGTTTTTGTGGCCGAGAATTCCGGGGGCGAGGTAGGGGTCTGCCATCGCTTTGGAGTTTTGGCCAAGGTCGCCGAGCGCTGAAAGCGCCTCGATCCCGCCTGCGCCGAGGAGCCCCCAGGCAAGTATGGGGATTCCGCGAAGCCCCATGCGCCATCCGACAAGGGCAGCTGCGGTGTAGCCCAAATAGCGCCCCGTTGCATATCGAGCTTCGCTCGCGGCAAACAATTCGGTGGTCCAAAAGCTGGTTAACGCGAGCAGTGCGAATCCGCCCGAAGCCCAAACGGTCCAAGGTATACTGCCCGTTGCAGTGCTGCTTCGTGCCGCGGTTGCCCCAAGCGCTGCAAGAAGTATGGCGGAGGCTAAATGCATCGGCCAGTGGGATGTGTCACCCAGTTCTTGAGCAAACGAAGCGAGGGGCACGAGGGCAAAGGCGGCTCCGAATGCGAAGGCAATCCACCGAGGTTGTTCAGGATTCATAGGGGGTAAAAATAAAACACCCCGCGCTAGGCGGGGTGCTTCAAAAACCAACGTTTAAAAGGTTTATGCTTCGACGGGTACCACTTCGAAATGGAAGTCTACTACTACATCGCGGTGCAGGCGAACTTTCGCGCTGTTTTTGCCCGATACTTTGATCGAACCACCGGCAATCTGAATGAACTTCTTGTCGATTTGGTGTCCCAATTTCGCAAGTTCTGCAGCCACATCTTGGTTGGTCACTGCACCGAACAACTTGGCGCCGGCACCAGCCTTTGCTTCGATTTTCAGGTCCACATGACGCAACGCTTCAGCGGTCTTGTTTGCGGCTTCTACCATCTTTGCCTCTTTGTGGGCGCGCTGCTTCAAGTCCTCTGCGAGAACTTTTTTAGCTGAGGTAGTTGCGAGAATAGCGTAGCCTTGCGGGATCAAGTAGTTGCGGCCGTAGCCGTTCTTTACCACGATCACGTCGTCTTTGAACCCAAGGTTCTCAACGTCTTGCTTAAGAATAACTTCCATGACCTCGACTTATTTAAGGTTATCAGCAACGTAGGGCATGAGGGACAAGTGGCGCGCACGCTTGATCGCCTGGGCGAGTTTGCGCTGGTACTTCAGCGAAGTTCCAGTGAGGCGACGGGGAAGGATCTTGCCCTGTTCGTTGACAAAACGAAGAAGGTAGTCGGGATCCTTGTAGTCGATGTGCTTAATGCCATACTTCTTGAAGCGGCAGTACTTCTTGTTCACCGACGAGTCGATGGCAATAGGCTGCAGGTAGCGGATTTCGCTGGTACCGGTGGGTTCTAAATTCGTGCTCATGTCTTAAGCGTTTTTAACCTTATCACGGCGCTTTGCTGCGTAGGCTACACCATGTTGGTCTAGGACTACGGTCAAAAAGCGAAGAACGCGCTCGTCGCGCTTCATATCCAGCTCAAGGCTGGCAATAACTGGTGAAGGAGCGGTGAACTCTACAAGGTTGTAGAATCCAGACTTCTTCTTGTCGATGGGGTACGCAAGCTTGCGCAAGCCCCAACGCTCTACGTTGATGATGGAACCACCGGCGGCTTTAATGCTGCTGGTGTATTTATCCACCGTTTCCCTTATCTGATCATCAGACAAGACGGGATTTAGGATGAAAACGGTTTCGTATTGATTCATGAGAAAAATTCCTTTAAAGGGGTGCAAAGATACAAAAAAATCAGTTCTTTAGGTCTTCGGGCATGATGCCAATAAGCTCAAAGTAATCTGCAAGAATTCCGTCGGGGCGCTTTTGATGCTGAACGCACCGAAGGGCCATATGCCAATGAGTGATTGGTTGGGCAGTATCTGGGTTCCACGCTCCAAGGGAATCGGGTCGAATCACCAGTGGAGTGCGGTCCGTACCCCTCGTCCACACAACATTAGCCTCTGCCGTATGCGTGTTGATACGAATAATGAAACCGCCTGTACGTTGAGAAAAGTTCTTTGAATGAAATGTCGTGATACCACTCCCGAAATCCGTACGCTCATACTTAATACTCCGAATGTTTTTAAAGTAGAGAAGGCGGTTTTCTTGAAGAGCGTTGCGGTAGCGCAAATCCAAGGGAGGAGCATCATAAGTGGCCATGGCCAATCCAACTGCAGCTAGGCATGCGATGGACACGAAAACAAGTATTCGGCGTTCGGTCAACATGAAGCTTCAACGCGGAATCCTTCGTGGTGTTCAGTCTTAACTTTGGAGCATGTCCTACCGTACTGCACTTTTGATCTTGGTGGTTACCCATTGCGTCGGCGCAATCGGGCTCCGCAGTCCCTTAGCCGATTGGATAACCTTACTCACTCCGGTTCACCTGTTGGTCACTTTTGGATTGCTTTTTTACTTTTCGGACCGTTCAGATCGGCTCAAGGCTTCATTGCTCGCCATTTTTGTGCTCGGACTCGGAATTGAGATTCTTGGGGTGAATACGGGTTTTCCGTTCGGTGCCTACGTGTACCTCGAGGGACTTGGGCCAAAATTTATGGAGACTCCCTGGCTTATCGGGCTCAACTGGGCGCTTCTTGCGTTGTCGTCTGGTTCATTTGCTTCACAATTTCTAGAAGAAGGTACTCGGCTTCAGCGCGCGATTCTTGCGTCGGGATTAATGCTCGTTCTTGATGTACTCATGGAACCGGTTGCGCATGCTCACCGTTTGTGGCTTTTTGCGGGTGGAGTGGCGCCGTGGCAAAATTATCTTGCGTGGTTTGGCGTCGCTTTTGCCGCGCAATGGCTCCTAGGAAAGGGTCCGAATAGAAATCCACTTGCACCGGCCGTGCTTCTCGCGCAAGCTTGTTTTTTTGCTCTTTCTTGGCTGTGGCCAATCGGTAACTAAAGTGTAGGTTTGCATTCCCACCTCATGGAACAGAACTACCTCGTTTCGGCCCGCAAGTACCGCCCCGCTGCCTTTCAGTCAGTCGTTGGCCAGCAGCACGTTACCGAAACCTTAGAGCACGAGGTGGTCAGTGGACGCCTCGCCCAGGCGTTGCTGTTTACTGGGCCTCGCGGGGTGGGCAAGACGACCTGTGCGCGAATTCTGGCACGCCGAATCAATGAGGTACACACTGGTGAGGGCCTCGACTACAGCCTCAACATTTTTGAGCTTGACGCCGCATCCAACAATACGGTCGACGACATCAGGCAGCTCATCGACCAAGTTCGCTTTGCGCCCCAAATGGGAACCTACAAGGTGTACATCATCGACGAGGTCCACATGCTGTCCCAGGCTGCATTCAACGCCTTCCTAAAAACGCTTGAGGAACCGCCCGCCCACGCGGTCTTCATTTTGGCGACGACCGAAAAGCACAAAGTCCTGCCGACCATTCTCTCGCGCTGCCAAATTTTTGATTTTAAGCGAATCGGAATCGGCGACATCGCCGACCACCTTCAATGGGTTGCCCAGCAAGAGGGCTTAGGTGCTGAGCCTGAGGCCTTGCACGCCATTGCCGAAAAGGCAGACGGCTCCTTGCGCGACTCCCTCTCCATTTTTGACCGCATTGCGGCTTTTGCGCAGGGCGGAACCTTGACCTACGAACTCGTTCGCCAAAACCTTCAACTCGTCGACCGCGCACTGTTTGTCAACCTATGGAGTTCGATTGAGCGCGGTGACCGAGCATCCATTCTCAATGTGGTGCAGCACGTTTTGGATCAGGGCTTTGATCTTCAGCGCTTTTTGATGGGCTTTGCCGGCTACGTTCGCGAACTTCTTTTGGCACAGCATCCGGCGACCGTCGCGTTACTCGATGTCCCCGACTCCGCAAAGCAGCAGCTTCTCGAAGCAGCAACTCAATCCAACGCAGGGCGCACTGCTTCGGCGCTTAAGCGCTTGGTGGCGGCAGACGCAGGCTACCGGGCCGCCAGCAATGCCCGATGGCATGTAGAGGTTACGCTTCTTGATTTAGTTCCTGACCACGAGTCAGACGAAAAAAAAAAGCCCAGTAGGGTAGAAGGGGCGCCCGGCGCCGCTGCTTCACCGCAACCGGTAAACCCACCGCTGAGTGAGGCACTTACGCCGGCAGCCAACGCCCCAGTCGACCAACCGGTCACTTCTCCAGAGATCATAAAGGCAAGCGAGCCAGTCTCAGCCAACCTTGCCAACCTTGCTAGTTCGGCCAACGAGCCAATCTCGGCCAACCTTGCTAGTTCAGCTAACGAGCCAATCTCAGCCAATCTCGCTAGCTCGGCCAACGAGCCAATCTCAGCGAACCTTGCCAATCTTGCTAGCTCAGCCAACGAGCCAATCTCAGCCAATCTTGCCAACCTTGCCCAGCCCGCCGCAGCTCCTTCGCGGGCACGCCGCACGGCGTTCTCGCTCAAAGACTTAGGGCTAAAGCCAGAGGTGTCGGCCACCGAGTCTCACGTTGTGGAACAAGAAGATGAATTGGAGGTTCCGCCGACTGAGCGCAATCTTCGGCCATTTACGCAACAGGCGCTCGACAATGCATGGAAGGATGCGGAACAACTCTTTCACGATGCGCCGATGGTCAAGTCGCTTATTCAGACCGTCTTGCCGGTACTCGAAGGTGATGCGGTCATTCGAGTGAGTATTGAAAATGACTTGCAGCAGACACTGATGCTCGCGGAGCGCGATCGGCTCGTGCCTTTTCTAAGGCAGGTCCTTCAAAATGACTCCATTAAACTTCAGACGGTCGTTCAAGAAGGTTCGGTGAACGCCAAGCTCGTGTACACTCCTGATGAGCGTTATACCTTTTTATTAGAAAAAAATCCGCATTTAGACGAATTTCGAAGAGAATTTCAGCTAGATATCGAATAAACCTGCGGATTCTTTGATACTTTTGCAATCCTTATGCAGAAGATTAAAGTAATCAATCCAATCGTCGAACTCGATGGCGACGAAATGACCCGAATCATCTGGTCGTTTATCAAAAACAAACTAATCCTTCCGTACGTCGACGTCGACATTAAGTACTACGACCTCGGAATGGAACACCGCGACGCGACGAACGACCAAGTCACGGTTGATGCGGCGGAGGCGATCAAAAAGTACAACGTGGGCATCAAGTGCGCTACGATTACACCCGATGAGCAGCGCGTCACGGAGTTCAATCTCAAGCAGATGTGGAAGTCTCCCAACGGAACCATTCGCAACATTCTCGACGGAACCGTGTTCCGCGAGCCCATTGTGATGGCGAATATTCCGCGATTGGTGACCACCTGGAACAAGCCCATCGTCATTGGCCGCCACGCGTTTGGCGACCAGTACCGCGCCACCGACACCACCGTGAAGGGCAAGGGCAAGTTGACCATGACGTTTACCCCCGAAGACGGTAGCGAGCCCCAAACGTGGGAAGTATACAACTTCAAGGGAGACGGCGTAGCACTTAGTATGTACAACACGGACGAGTCTATTTCTGGATTCGCGCGAAGCTGCTTCAATATGGCCCTTGATAAGAAGTGGCCGCTTTACTTGAGTACCAAGAACACCATCCTAAAAAAGTACGACGGCCGATTCAAGGACATTTTCGAAGAGATCTATCAGGCTGAATTTAAGGCCAAGTACGAGGCTGCCGGAATCACCTACGAGCATCGTCTCATCGACGACATGGTTGCATCCGCGCTCAAGTGGGAAGGTTCATTTGTATGGGCCTGCAAGAACTACGACGGTGACGTCCAGTCCGATACGGTGGCCCAGGGCTTTGGCTCGCTTGGGTTGATGACCTCGGTCCTTATTACCCCCGACGGCAAGACGATGGAGGCAGAGGCTGCGCACGGAACCGTGACCCGCCACTACCGCCAGCACCAGCAGGGCAAGCCTACGAGCACCAACCCCATCGCTTCCATTTTTGCGTGGACGCGTGGTTTGGCGCACCGCGGCAAGCTCGACGGAAACGCTGAGCTAATTCGGTTTAGCGAGACCCTTGAGCAAGTGTGTATTGATGTGGTCGAAAGCGGCCGCATGACCAAGGACCTCGCGGTGTGCATTCACGGCAACAAGGTGGAGCACGGAACGCACTACCTCTATACTGAGGAGTTCCTGGACGCCTTGGACGCCGAGCTTCGCGCCCGTCTTTAAATTTTAATGTGGACTGCAGCTGCGGCCGCAAGAATCCAATTTTTTGCCGAAGGGCCTGCCGCGAGGTAGGCCCTTTGTGCTTCCTTGTAACGACCCGCTTTGTGGTAGCTGCGCGCTTTTTGGCGCTGCAACTCGAGTTCCGCCCGAACGAGCACCCCTTCGGCAATCCAGCCGCGTTCGACGAACTGGGTCCATCGAAGCCGGATTTTGGTGGTATGGGATTCGAGTTCCGCAGACATTCCGTGGCTGATTCGATAGCGCGTAAATGCCTCGTCGGTCCACCGAAATGGTCGGTGGCCTTCGGACCAAAGCCGCATCCATAGTTCGAGGTCTTCGGTGCCCTGCAGGCGACGGTTGGTGTCAAATGGCTGCGCCTTGGCCACGTCTGCCCGAAGTGCGCATGCGCTGGGCGCCACGGCGGGCCTCAGTAGTACCCAATCGCTATGTTGGGTGGGGTGGTCACCGTAGCGGACTGCCCTGAGTTGGGTTCCGGTCCACTCGCGCACCGGGTGGTAGACCCATGTTTCCTCGTGCGACTGGCGCAAAAATGTCGTAAGCGCCCGATGCCAGCCGTCTTCGAACGCGTCGTCGGCATCAAGAAAGGCAATCCAGTCTCCGGTGGCGGCTGCAGAACCGCTGTTGCGCGCTGCACCAAGCCCCAAATTTTCATGGTGCGAAACCACTCGGACGTTGGGCCACCCCCAGCTTGCTACGAGTTCGGCGCACGCACCAGCTGAGGCGTCATCGACGACGAGGACCTCGTATGCGTCTAGGGCGCTGCGTACGGCATCGTGCAGCGTGCCTTCAGCGTTGAAGCATGGGATTACGACCGAAATCTTCACGTCGCGCGGGGCATAAAGTGATTCGGAAAAAACTGGTGAAGGACGCGCCGAATGGGTTCCTTGAGGCCGAGAGCGGCAAGTGCCGCAACGGCCAAGCGCACGAGCCCCTCGTACGGAATGTGGAGCAGTACCAGCGGGTGCAGGCGCACAAATCGCGAAAAGAGCACACGGTTGACGCGCATGTTGGTGTTCCGCCGGGCGGAACTCCAATCTTGCCGGTACAGTGAGTGGGTCCACCAGGCCGCGACATTTCGGTAGGCACGCCGAAGCCGAGCTTGGTCGGGTTGGTGGTGCTCGGCAATGTAGTCGACCAGTGCGAGCAGCTCGAGGTAGACGTCGCCCCCTTCGTTGGCCTTCTGGCGCGCGGTTTCAGAATGTACCCGAAAGAAGTTGAGGACCTCAGGAACAAAGGCGATTCCGCCCTGCTCGAGGAGTTTGATGTAGGTCATCCAGTCCCCGTTGAGGCGCCAATTGGGGTCGGCTCCGCCCACGGCGCGAAACGTTTCCAGGCGAATGAGCGCCCCCGAGGCATTGGGAACCACGTTGTGCAGCAGCATAAAGTTGCGCACTTCGTCGCGTCCGTCGTTGCGGTAGCCGTCGACCCAGCGCTGGGCCTCGGTTCCGTACACGTAGCGGTAGTGCACGTCAAAACTGTGCATCGGTTGGCCCTCGGAATCGACCAGCATGGACTGGCCGTAGGCGATCACGAGGTTGGGATCGGACTCCATCACGCCAACCAGGCGCTCGAGGAGCTTGGGGTCTGCGTAGTCGTCGCTTTCGGCGATCCACAGGTAGCGGCCGCGTGCAAGCGAGACGGCCTTGTTCCATTGGGCAAAGGGACTCCCGGAATTAACCTCGTTGGGGTGCACCGACCACGACGGACGGCCTTCGGCAAATGCCTCCAGCACGCTCAGTGACCCGTCGGGCGAGGCATCGTCGAGCAACAGCACTTCGGTGTCGGTAAAGGTCTGGTCGGCGATGCTCTGCAGGCGCAATGGAAGGTAGCGTTCGTGCCGGAAGTTGGGCACCGCCACAGTCACCAAAGGAAGTCGTTCGCGCATCCCCCAAACTTAATGTACCTTCAGCCCCCATGCGCACCGTTTTGTTTGGAATGCCGCGAAGCGGCACAACTTATGGTTTTTCACTGCTCTCAGAGGCGCTTAAGGCTCAGGGGCCGCTCACCGAGGTTTTTGAGCCCAATAAGCTCGAAAACAACCGGTTTCACCGCCTTGACGGCATGGTTTGGCCAGATGCTGACGCCACATTGGTGAAGATTTTGTACTCGAGCCCTGAAATGCACGGGTGGTCGGGCGAAGCCGCTGCTGATGCCTTTGCGCACTTCGACAAAAAGATTTTTTTAGTGCGCGACCCCCGAGACCGGTGGATTTCGGGATTTTTTTACCGCTGGTTCTACATGCACAACCCCGACCCTACGGCCTTTGAATTGGCCCACAAGAAGGTGTGCCAAAAGGAGGTCAACCCGTCATCTGTTGCCTTTCACCGTCTGCACTCGGACGACCCACAGGTTCTCAAGGAGCATGCCGAAGAACAAAAGCGCAAGCTCGACGAACTCTCCGCATTTTTGGATCGCCTGCGCGCGGACGGCTGGTTCATCTGGCACTATGAGGACCTTGTCGACCGAAACTGGGATGCCGTGGAATCCTACCTCGGATTCAGCCTCAAGGGCGAAGAGGCCTTACGCGGAAACTTTCGCCACGTGGCCCGCAGCCAAGTGCACAGTGACTGGCGCCGGTGGTTTACCGACGCGGACGTCGAATTTTACCGTCCCGTCTTTGAATCCTACCTCAAAGCCCAGGGTTACGATGCTTCGGATTGGGCGTTGAGCAACCCCGCTGAACTATCACCCAAGCAGGGCTCGGCCTACATGCACGGACTTTTTCACCATCCGAACGGGCCCCATGCTGTACCTGTTCCGTGGACCCAGCGCGCCATTCAGTGGGCGCGCACTCAGGCCAGTCTCGCCCTCAAGGCAGTGGGGCTCAAAAAGCGTTAAATCCAGTGCTGTTCCTGCAGTGCCATGGGGCGCGGAGTGGGGTACACCTGCCCCCGCCACAGACCGTGCGCCACATGAATGACGGCCGCGTCGCGCACTTCGTCGTGCAGAATTCCGTCCACAAATAGGCGTAGATGAAGCGTGTACGCGCCGTGGCTGAGTGCCAGCTCAGATATGCGCACGGTGGCTGAACCGGCTTCCGCCGGCTTTTCAAGACCGGACTGTCGGCTGCTCCATAGGGTTAGGGGAGCCCCGTCGCTTCGCGCCACGCTGAGGCGAACGTCTGCGGTTCCGTGAGCGGACCCGTCCCACACCACCCGAAGCGAAGCGGGATTGCCCGTGGTCCAGTCGCCCTCCACGTCGACTTGCTGCGCACGAATTCCGCCGAGGCCACCGCGTTCCGCAGCTGAAGGCCACGCAATGGGTTGTGCTAAAGCACGCTCGACGTAGGCGTCGCAGACTTCGTCGGCTGGACCCTGCATTTTAAGGATTCCGCCCTCAATCCAAAGGACGCGGTCGCAAATGCGCCGTACCGTGTAGAGCTGGTGCGCCACGTACAGAATGCTGCGGCCTTCGGACTTCCAGTGGGACTCCATGAAGTCCAGGCTTTTGGCTTGAAATGCGGCGTCGCCTACGGCGAGCACCTCGTCCACCAAGAGGATTTCAGCAGGAAGGTGAGCCGACAGCGCAAAACCCAGACGGACTTGCATGCCGCTCGAGTAGTACTTGACGGGTTCGTCGAGTCGGTCTGAAATTCCGGCGAACTCGGCAGCGACGGGCAGAATTTGCTGGATTTCGCCTCGAGTAATGCCGAGTAGTGCACCCCGTAGGTAGGCGTTTTCGCGGCCGCTGAGGTCGGGGTGAAATCCGGTTCCGACTTCGAGG
>CAIJMB010000058.1 GCA_903821715.1 uncultured Flavobacteriales bacterium | reverse complement strand
GATGTTGCGGCAAAGTTAGTTGTCAATGTAGCCATTAGGCAACGTAAAACCTGCACATAGTGTGGTGAAGCTGAATGGTCCTGACCACACTGAGTTCCCTGCGGTGCCACAAAGAGCCATCACGTAGTAATCGTACGAAGAGTTTGGAACCAATCCCGTGGCTACCGCCGAATTGGTGGATACCGTGTCCATCGCGCCAGTACCTACCGAGAAGCCAGCAGGGCCCCACTGAACTACAAAGCCCGTGGCTCCGCTTTGCCAGTTGAGGTCGGCGGTAACATCCGTTACAGAAGTAACGCCCAGCTGCAACGGTTCAGGACATGCAGGTTGCGCTTCAACGGTTACAAAATCAACATAGGCATTGGGGCCGAAGTCGGACCATCCATAAACCTGAAGCACGATCGAACTGCCGACAAATGAAGATGGTAGGTACGCGATTTCATGCGAAAAAACGCTCGCAGGGCCTGTCGAGGTAGCGCCCGGCGTATTGAAGGCGGCCCCCTTAAGTGAAATGACATTGGTCCATGTCGTCGCATTCATATTTCGAACGCGGACCGTAAGACTATCAAAGGGGTACGATGTCATCGCCATGTGCGACCAATCCATGACCACGCGGGCAGGCACGTTGATTGAAATGGGAGCGGACTCCAAAATGAATGACTTATCAATGTAGTTCCAGTAACTCGCCTGAGCATAGCCAGCCGAATTATGGATCCAATCCTCGTCACCTGAATCGTAGGTGTAGCAAAGTGGAGGCCATGCACTAAAACCTTCGGTGAACGGCATCGTTTGCACCAAGCACGGCGTACACACGTTGATAGGGCCTACCCAACTTGAGTATCCATTGTTCGAAGCCGAACAGTTGTTGCGCACATAAATGTCGTAGCACGTGCTCGCAGAAAGACCGGTAATGCTCCCAGTCGCACTTGCGGCAACTACCGTACCTGAACCTTGGGTGAATCCTGCAGCACCGTATTCAATTTGAAAGGTGCTCCCCGCAAAAGAAGAAATACTGTAGTCGACGCTGGTCGGCGTTTTTGTCGTTATGGATAATGATGCAGGTGGGCATGAAGGCACCGTCCAGCTAATTGTCTTGCCTGAAGTAACGCCGCCTGTGTAATTCAAGGTCCCAGTATTCGCGGTGCCCTGCAGCACTGAGCCCCAAGATCCCGTTGCGTTGGTGTAGTCTACCGATGAACGAATACCTACTTGAGCTGAAGCGGTTGTGCTGGTCGTGACCAACTTGTTGTAGACGTAGCTGATGGCTCCGCTCTCGAGAATGCGAAGCTGGAACGTGAAGGTGTCTCCCGTTCCCACTGATCCATAACGCTTGATTTTGTTCCACTCTACAATGTACTCGCGGTTGGGGGCTGTACCTTGTGACTTCAGGTAGATCGCGGCACCCGCTTGACCTTGCATGTCGGCAGCTAAAGGAGCAACTACCAATCCGCCCGTGGGTGGAGTTGGTGAAATAGAACCATATGCCGTAGATACAGTCATCGTCGCAGACGAAGACGACCCAAGTGTCGCGTGTCCATTGGTCGAGATTCCGATTTTATTGAACGAAACCCCGTTGATGGTCACAGTAAATCCAAGGGCAAAGCCTGGACCGGTGGCCGCAGAACCCGTGGTAAGGGACGCCGGGTCGACGTATTCTTGGTCGTCCATGGTCGCGCTACCCAATGTGTAGTCGGGGGAGCTGATAGGGGTAAACGTTCCGGTAGATTCAACCGGAAGAAGAGCGCTGACCGACTGCGCCATGCCCATAAATGGAAGGGCGAGAAGCAAACCGATTAGGCCGAGGCGTTGCGTACGTTTGTTCATGATTACTCTTTATGTTAGGGTATAGAATACAAATGTGAGGTATAATGTCCAAAAAACCACCGGTCGTTCAGGGAATTATCGTTTTCGTTAACGCATTGACATTGCTCGTTGGCGGATGTGCCCTCCCAACTCCGCCAGATGGGGGACCCCGCGACACCAACGGGCCCGTGGTGGTCGAATCGAGCGTGCCGCTCGGAAGCACCTCGGTGCAAGCCAATACCTTGACGTGGACCTTTGACGAGTACGTCGTGCTCAACAACCCTGGCGCCAGCATTCGAACGTCGCCACCGATTCCAGACGAGCCGCGGTACTCGTTAAAGGGTAAAACGCTTAAAATGTCGTGGGATGGCGGCCTCGAGCCCGACCGCACCTACATCATTCAGTTCGGAAATGGAATTCGCGATTTGCACGAGAACAACCCCATGAGTGAGCCGTTTTGGGTGTTTGCCACGGGGACAAAAATTGATTCCGGCCAAATCCGAGGAGTGGTTGTCAACCCCTTAACTGGCAAGCCGTGGGACAACCAGGCCGTGGTCTTACACCGCATTGACGCCCCGGATTCCGCGGTCTTTACGCCCCCGGTGTACGGGTCGCGCAGCGGCAAAGATGGGGGCTTCACCCTGCCCTACCTAGCCGAGGGCAGTTACCAAATATTCGCGTTCAGTGACCCCGACGGCAATCTTCAGCTCGGAACCGGCGAAAAATCGCCGGTAGCTTGGAATCCGCACACCGTTGCTCCCGGAGACAGCCTTGTGCTGTGGCTTGCAGACTCAGAGGCGAAGTCCGACAGCCTGTACGTTGTTCAGAAGCTTCCGGCGGATTCGTCAGGGGTCCTCAAGCTGACCATAGCCCCAGCCACCGGCGGACCCTGGGCACACCAACTGCGGCGCGACGGGATTGTGGTGTGGCAAGGTTCCGGCACCAATTCATGGACACTTGAAGGATTGAAACCCGGCAAGTACCAACTTCAAAGCTTTGCTGACCTGAATGAAAACGGGAAACTAGATGCCCCTGACTGGTGGACGCGCACCGAGGCCGAACGACCGATCGTCGATCCCGAAGCGATCGAGGTTACTGTGGGTTGGACGGTAGAGCGCCAGTGGCTTCCGGGGGCATCCCCAGCAATGCAAACGGATCCTGGTCCGCAAGAAACGGGAAGCGCTTCCGCACCGCCGCGAGGTGGGTTGGATCCCATTCGGCGGTAAGAAGTTCTGACGTGTGCAAATCGGCTGAAGCCAACACGTCGCCCCATGGGCCGATGATGCGGCTCGCGCCGCTGTGGTCCACCCCGAATCCGTCGAGGCCAATGCGGTTGACTCCCGCGACGTAGCACTGGTTTTCCATGGCACGCGCCGCGAGGAGCGTAGTCCACGCATTTTCGCGGGTCTCAGGCCAGTT
>CAIJMB010000057.1 GCA_903821715.1 uncultured Flavobacteriales bacterium | reverse complement strand
GTGCTGCATCAGAATGGCCGGAAAAATCACGCAGTGAAAGACGATGTTGTCCTTGCCGATAAAGTGAACGAGGCGGGTCGAGGGGTCCTTCCACCAGGTCTCCCAGTCGTCGCCCTTGAGCTCTTGGGTGGCGGTGATGTATCCGAGGGGCGCGTCAAACCACACGTAGAGCACCTTGCCGTCGGCGCCTTCGACCGGAACAGGAACGCCCCAATCCAAATCGCGCGTCATCGAGCGCGGCTGCAGGCCGTCGCCCGCGTCGAGCCAGCTCAGGGTTTGGCCGTAGACGTTGGGCTTCCACTCGGGGTGCGAGGTGATGTAGCGGCGCAGGTCGTCCGACAGCTTGTCGAGCGGCAAAAACCAGTTCGTGGTGGGTTTGAGCACGGGCGTGGCACCGCTCAGCGTCGACCGCGGGTTGATCAGGTCGGTCGGATTCAGCGTGGCTCCGCACTTCTCGCACTGGTCGCCGTAGGCGGAATCGTGGCTGCAGCGCGGACAGGTTCCGACAATATAGCGGTCGGCCAAAAACTGCTGGGCCTCGGGGTCAAAGTACTGGTCGGTCTGGCGCGCCTCAAATACGCCCTTGTCGTACAGCGTTTTGAAAAAATCAGAGGCCACCTGCTTGTGGCGGTCGCTGCTGGTGCGCGAGTAGTGGTCAAAAGCGATACCGAAGTCGGCCAAGGCGTCGCGCATCATGACGTGGTAGCGGTCGACGATTTTGCGCGGAGTCACCCCTTCTTTGCGCGCCTTCATGGTGATGGCCATTCCGTGCTCGTCAGACCCACAGACAAAGGCGACCTCTTCGCCTTTTAAGCGTTTAAAACGGACATAAATATCTGAGGGCAGGTAGCAACCCGCCAGGTGGCCCAAGTGGATGGGACCGTTCGCGTACGGCAGTGCGGCCGTGACCAAAGTGCGCTTGAATTCTGACGCCATATCTGCAAAGGTAAACTACCTTGGGGGCCGCTATGCTGCGCATTCCTGCCTTCCTCAAGCCCGGCGACCAGATCGCCCTAATCAGTCCGAGTCGCTTTGCGGAACCCGAGCAAATCGCTTCCGCCCAAACGTTTGCAAACGCGCACGGTTGGAAACTTGTTTTGCCCCCCGGCCTGGGCGATTCCGACGGCCAATTGGGCGGAACCGACGACGCCCGTGCCGCCCAAATCAACTGGGCTTTGGCGCAGCCGTCGGTACGCGCGCTCTGGGGCGTTCGCGGAGGCTACGGAGCCGTTCGCGCCGTCGACCGCGTCGACTGGAACTTGCTCGAACGCGATCCCAAATGGCTCGTGGGCTTTAGCGACTTCACGGTGCTGCTCGGCGAGACTTTTGTGCGCGGCATGGCCTCGATGCACGGCCCGATGGCCATTCAGCTCGCGCGAAACGCTTCGCCCGACTCGTTTCAAGCGCTTGCCGACGCGTGGAACGGATCGCCTTGGACGCTCAGCGGCCGCACCGACTCCAGTGACTTCGCGGTGCGCGGACCCCTGGTCGGCGGGAACCTTTCGGTCCTGTACAGCCTGCTGGGTTCACGGAGCTTCCCCGACCTGCGCGGCTGCATCCTCGCCCTCGAAGACCTCGACGAATACCACTACCACCTCGACCGAATGATGCAGGGCCTTCGCCGAGCCGGCGTTTTTGACGGCGTCCTCGCCGTGGTGGCCGGAGACTTCAGCGACCTCAAAGACCACGAACGCCCCTTCGGACGGACCTGGTCCCAGATCCTTCGCGAGGCGGTTCCGGCCGAAATTCCCGTCGTCGAGCACTTCGGATTTGGCCACGAGAACCGTAATCTTACGTTTATCCACGGCTTGCCGCACGCCCTCGACGCAACTTCGGGGCATGCCACACTCCGACCCCTTTTACCCTAGCGCCGCCGTACC
>CAIJMB010000056.1 GCA_903821715.1 uncultured Flavobacteriales bacterium | reverse complement strand
TAACTCGTTTATCGGGTACCGCCGACGAGGATGAGAAGGAGCCTCAAAGAATGCTAGCGCAGAGCGCCCCAGCGCGAAGCGCAAAAGCCAACGAGCCAACCTTGCTAATCTTGCTACCCCAAGCTGAGTTGCCACCTCCACGCGTCCGCCATGGCCTCGTCGAGGGACTTTTGGGCAGTCCATCCGAGGACTTCGGTGGCGCGGTGGGTGTCAGCGTATGCGGCGATGACGTCTCCGGCGCGGCGGGGGGCAAAGCTCCACTGCAGGGAGGCGCCGGTGGCGCGCTCAAAGGACTGAATGACTTCGAGGACGGTGGAGCCTTCGCCGGTTCCGAGGTTAAATACTTCAAACGCTTCGGCCATGGAATCGTTGAAAATGCGTTGGAGGGCCACCACGTGGGCGGCGGCGAGGTCCACGACGTGGATGTAGTCGCGAATGGCGGTTCCGTCGCGAGTCGGGTAGTCGTTGCCGTAGACCTGAAGGGGGCCGCGCAAGCCGGCCGCACTTTGGGTGATAAAGGGCACCAGGTTTTGGGGCACGCCAAGCGGAAGCTCGCCGATACGGGCCGACGAATGGGCTCCGATGGGGTTAAAGTAGCGCAGGGCGATGACCTTGAGGCCGAAGGCGCGCACGGCGTCGTGCAGGATTTCTTCGCCAACCTGCTTGGTGTTGCCGTAGGGCGACTCCGCGGGCTTAATGGGCGCGGACTCGGGAATGGGCAGCGCGTCGGCCTGGCCGTAGACGGTGCAGGACGAGCTGAAAATAAGTCCGCACTGGGGATGGGCACGCTGGTAGTCGAGCAGGTTGAGCAGCGAGTCGAAGTTGTTGCGGTAGTAGGCAATCGGTTCGGCAACGCTCTCGCCTACCGCTTTGTGGGCGGCGAAGTGAATGATTCCGTCGAAGTGGCGGCCAGCCAGAAAGGCCTCGGTAGCGCTGCGGTCAGCCAGGTCGACGTGCACCCACTCGGGGCGGACGCCCGAGATGGCCTCGATTCCGTCGAGGACTTCAGCGCGGGTATTGTTGAGGTTGTCGGCGAGGACTACGCGGTGGCCGCGGGCGATGAGGTCGACGGCGGTGTGCGAACCGATGTAGCCGAGGCCTCCGGTGACGAGGACCGTCTTCATTTGCTGTAGGCTTTAAAGTCGCGGTGTTCCTGCTTGTAGAGCAAGTCGTCAGGCAGGTTGCGGAAGGCGTCGTACGTGATTTTGAGGCCCTCGGCGCGGCTGACTTTGGGTTCCCATCCGAGGATCTCGCGGGCCTTGGTGATGTCGGGCTGACGCTGGGTGGGATCGTCTTTGGGAAGGGGCTTGTGGACGATCTTTTGGTCGGTTCCGGTGAGCTTGATGATCTCTTCGGCAAACTGAAGAATGGTGATCTCGTCGGGATTGCCGATGTTGACGGGGTACGGGTAGTCACTCAATAGCAGGCGGTAGATGCCCTCGACGAGGTCGTCGACGTAGCAGAAGCTACGGGTTTGGCTTCCGTCGCCAAAGACCGTGAGGTCTTCGCCGCGCAGGGCCTGGCCGATGAAGGCGGGCAGCACGCGTCCGTCGTTCAGGCGCATGCGGGGTCCGTAGGTGTTGAAGATGCGAATGATGCGCGTCTCAAGGCCGTGGTAGGTGTGGTAGGCCATCGTGAGGGCCTCTTGAAAGCGCTTGGCCTCGTCGTACACGCCGCGGGGCCCGATGGGGTTGACGTTGCCCCAGTATTCCTCGGTTTGCGGATGCACCAGCGGGTCGCCGTAGACTTCAGAGGTCGAGGCAACCAGGATGCGGGCATTTTTTGCAAGGGCGAGTCCGAGGCAGTTGTGGGTTCCGAGCGAACCCACTTTAAGCGTTTGAATCGGAATCTTCAGGTAGTCAATCGGCGAGGCCGGCGACGCAAAGTGCAGGATGTAGTCCAGCGGACCGTTGAGGTGAATGTGTGTGCTAACGTCGTGGTGCACGAACGAAAACTGCGGAAGCCCCTGAAGGTGCTCGAGGTTGCGCAGGTCGCCGGTGATCAGGTTGTCCATGGCGACGACCTCGTAGCCTTCGGCGATGAAGCGGTCGCAGAGGTGCGAACCGAGGAATCCGGCCGCGCCGGTAATGAGGATGCGGGGCATAAATGGGGGCTTAGAGGACACCGATTCCGGAATAGGTGAAGCCGAGGGCGCGTAGTTCGGTTCCGCTGTAAATGTTGCGGCCGTCAAACACTACGGGCTGGCGCAGGGCGTCGTTGACGCGCGACCAGTTGGGCACGCGGAACTCGCTCCACTCGGTGATCAGCAGCAGGGCGTCAGCACCCGTGAGGGCCTGGTAGGCGTCGGCGGCGTAGGTGATGCGGTCCTGAAGCTGGTGCTTAGCCTCCTCGATCGCGACGGGGTCGTAGGCGGTTACGGTGGCTCCGAGCGCCATGAGCGATTCGGCGATGACGACCGAAGGCGCCTCGCGCATGTCGTCGGTTTGCGGCTTGAAGCTCAGGCCCCAGAAGGCGAAGTGCTTGCCGCGAAGGTCGCTGCCGAAGTGGGCCTTGATTTTGGTGACCATCACGCTCTTTTGGGCGTCGTTGACGGCCTCGACGGCTTCGAGGATGCGCATGGTGTAGCCCTGCTCCTTGGCGGTGCGGGCCAGCGCCTTGACGTCTTTGGGGAAGCAGCTTCCGCCGTAGCCGATGCCGGGGTAGATGAATTTGGTTCCGATGCGCGGATCGCTGCCGATCCCTTTGCGGACCTGGTTGACGTCGGCCCCCATGATTTCGCAGAGGTTGGCGATGTCGTTCATGAACGAAATCTTGGTCGCCAGCATGGCGTTGGCGGCGTACTTGGTCATTTCGGCCGACGGAATATCCATGAACAGCACCGGGTGGCCGTTGAGCGTGAAGGGCTTATAGAGGCGGGCCAGTACGTCTTGGGCGCGCTCGGATTCGACGCCGCAGACGATGCGGTCGGGCTTCATGAAGTCGTCGATGGCGGCGCCTTCTTTGAGGAACTCGGGGTTGGACGCGACGTCGAAGTTGAGGTCGGATCCGCGCGCGTCGAGGGCAGCCCGCAGGGCTCCGCGCACCTTCTCAGCGGTACCCACGGGCACCGTGCTCTTGGTAATGACCACGAGGTAGTCGGTCATGGTGCGTCCAATGCCGTCGGCCACCGCCAGCACGTACTGCAGGTCGGCGCTACCGTCTTCGCCCGGAGGTGTGCCCACCGCGATGAACGCGGCCTCGGAACCCTGAATCGACTGTGCGAGGTCCGTCGAAAAGTGCAGTCGGCCCGCCGCGACGTTGCGCGCGACAATGGAGTCCAAGCCCGGTTCGTAGATCGGCAGAATGCCCTTGTGGAGGTTGGCGATTTTAGCTTCGTTGACGTCCACACAGGTGACGTCCATGCCGACGTCGCTCAGGCAGGCTCCGGTGACGAGGCCGACGTAGCCGGTTCCTACTACGGTGATTTTCATTTCGCGAAAAAGGTTTGGATGGATTGGATAATAAGGTCTTGCGTCGCCGCAGTGAGTTCGGTGTGCATCGGCAGCGAAAGGACTTCGGCGCAGAGCTGTTCGGCTACCGGGAAGCTTCCGTCGGGGTAGCGCGCCGATTGGTAGGCGAGCTGGCGGTGCAGCGGCAGCGGGTAGTAGATCATCGACGGGATTCCGTCGGCTTTGAGGTGGGCCGCCAGGGCATCGCGTCGTTGGTCGGCTACGCGAAGGGTGTACTGATGGTAGACGTGGGTGGACTCGGCGCGGCGCACGGGGGTCTGCAATCCCGCGAGGCCGGCAAGGCCGGCGTCGTAGCGAGCAGCGGCTGCTTGGCGGGCCGCGGCATAGCTGTCGAGGTGGCGAAGTTTGACCCTCAGAATCGCAGCCTGCAGCGTATCAAGTCGGCTGTTGCAGCCCACCACATCGTGGCGGTACTTGACTTTTTGGCCGTGGTTGGCCATCATTTTGATGCGCTCGGCGAGGGCCGCGTCGCGGGTGAAGACCGCGCCTCCGTCGCCCATACAACCGAGGTTTTTGGACGGAAAAAAGCTCGTACAGCCAATGGTCCCGAGGGTGCCGAGCGCGAGGCTGCGGCCGTCGCTGAATGCGTAACGGGCGCCGAGGGCCTGGGCGGTGTCTTCGACCACGGGGATTCCGAATTCAATGGCGAGCGCGAGCAGCGACTCCATGTCGACGCCCTGGCCGTAGAGGTGCACGGGCACAATGGCCTTGGTCTGCGGCGTGATGGCGGCGCGCACTTGGTCGATGTTGAGTGCAAAGGTGTCGGTGTCCACGTCCACGAGGACCGGAGTGAGTCCAAGAAGCGCAATCACCTCAGCCGTAGCCACGTAGGTAAACGTCGCCGTAATCACTTCGTCACCGGGCTGCAGGCCCAGGGCCATCAGGGCGATTTGAAGGGCGTCGGTTCCGTTCGCACAAGGGATAGTGTGCACGCCCTCGCCGAGGTAGGCGCTGAGTTCGCCGGCAAAGGCGGCCACATCGGGCCCCTGGATGTAGGCGGCTTCGTGGCTCGCGCGGAGCAGAGCTTGGTCGAGTTCGGATTGGATGCGCGCGTGCTGTCCGACGAGGTCAACCATCGGAATCGGCGGGTCAAACGGCAAGTGCTGGGCCATAAGGTGCAAAGGTAACCCATGCTGGGGGCGTGGCATAGGCCGAGCGGGTGCGCTACCTTCGCAGCATGCGCATTTTATCTGCACTTTGGGTCCTTGCCCTCGGAACCCTTGCCGTGCCGGCCCACGCCCAGGAAGTTCCGCGGTTTCGCCTCCACGTCGCACCGGGCATTGAAGCGCCGTTGGGCGCGTGGCGCGCCGACTACGGAAACGCCGGAGTCGTTCGGATTCTCGGCGACCTCAGCCTGACCCCACGCCAGTACGTCTGGGGTGACTATGCTGCTCGATTCAGCGGCGGAGTCCGCAACACCGACCAAATTCTAGACTTCTTGGTCAACGAAGACGGCTACATCATGGGCAACGACGGAAGCCCCGCACTCGTCCGCCTCGAGGGCCGCGGAGCCAACGCTGCCGTAGGCTACGGGTACCGCGCGTGGATGAAGGGGCCGAGTTCCGCAGCCATTGAAGTGGGGGGCGTACTCATGAGCCACAAAATCTGGTTCAATAATTCAGGTGGCGTGCCCATGCTCACCAAGCCCTACGTCTACGGCCTCGACCGCCTTCGCCGCGG
The DNA here is from genome assembly GCA_903821715.1 of uncultured Flavobacteriales bacterium. Lineage (GTDB taxonomy): Bacteria > Bacteroidota > Bacteroidia > Flavobacteriales > Schleiferiaceae > TMED14. The sequence goes on along the minus strand of CAIJMB010000056.1, from coordinate 7,666 downwards.
CCTTGGCCTTCAGGCCGCCCTGCGCTACAGCTACTTTGACCCCAACGGCGTCGTGAATTTTTCGCTGGCGCTTCGCGGCGGAACCGCACGCACCGACTACGTCCGCGGATACTACTACGGGTCCACCAACCAGCCATTCCCCGAGGCACAATGGGACGGATTCCTCGGAGTCGAATTCACCTGGTACCTTCCTCTGGCGGGCCGCATCGGAACCCCCGAAGGCACGAAGGCCACCCCCAACCAACCGAAGGTCCGCTACTACCAGTGAGCCTCGCCGGAGTCGTTTTTGGCGCCGCCAGCCACGCCGCCGCTCTTTTTGGCCACCGCAAGGCCCGCGTCTGGTGGACCGGTCGCCTCCTTCCCGCCCCCGAGGGCCCTTTTGACCTTTGGATCCACGGCGCCTCATGGGGCGAGTTCTGGATGCTCGAGCCGCTCGTCCGCACTTGGGCCGCCTCAGGCCAACGCGTCCTCATCACCTTCTTTTCACCAAGTGGAATCCAAGGCTGGCAGCGCTATTCTGCCCCCGACGGAGTGGTCGCGGCACTGGTTCCGCCCGATTTCAACCCCTACGTTCGCCGTTTTGTGGACCGCGTCCAGCCCAAGGCCCTCCTCGTCCTTCAAACTGACCTGTGGCCCACCTTGGTTCGCGAGTGCCTTCGGCGCGGAATCCCCTACGGCCTCGCCTTCGCCCACGTCCCTCCCGGCCACCGTTGGTGGTCTGCCCTAGGTTTCGGCGATCGCCGCCTATTGCGCCAGGCCGCCTTCGTCGGCCTTCAGCACCCCTCGGGCCTCCAGCCCGCCCTTCGGGCCGGCCTTCCGGCCCTCGTGCTCGGCGATGGGCGGTTTGATGCGGCCGCCGCGCGCATCGCGCGGGGTGAAGCCCCCCTCCCCTCTTGGGACGCCTTTCGCGACCATCGCCCCGTCCTCATTCTTGGATCCACCTGGCCCGAAGACGAGGCCCTCTGGCTACCCATCCTCATGCGGCGCACCCACTGGAAGTTCGTCTTTGCCCCCCACGACCCAGCACGCGCCGACGAACTCATCGGCCGCCTTCCCCAGCCCGCGCTGCGCAGCAGCGCGTGGCCGTCCTACAGCCCCGACCAACTCGAAAACCACCGCGTCCTCGTCGTCGACCAGATCGGCGTCCTATTCGGCCTCTACGGCGGCGCCCAGGCCGCCTTCGTCGGCGGCGCCTTCACACAGGGCCTTCACAATATTATCGAGCCCCTCTCATGGGGCCTGCCCGTCGCATTTGGACCAAACCTCGGCCGCCACTGGGAAGCCGAAGACGCCCTTCGCGACCACGTCGCCCACAAAGTCACCAACCCAGACGAAGCCCTTACTTGGCTCGACACCATCGAACATCGCGCGCCCAACCAAACCTGGGCCCAGTCCCAACAGGGCGCACTCAGCACCCTCACGGACTTGGTCGACCAAAAACTAGCAACTAACCACTAGTAACTAGTTTCTTGTTTCTAGCAGCGCACTGCAGGGGCCTCTTTTGTCAAAAAGCTACCGAGCTAATCTCAGCCAATCTTGCCATCCTGGCCAATCGGCCAACGAGCCAACCTTGCTAACCTCGCCAATCGGCCAACGAGCCAACCTTGCTAACCTCGCCAATCGGCCAACGAGCCAATCTCAGCTAACCTCGCCAATCTCAGCTAAACTGAGCAAAAACGCATACTCCATCGCCGTTTCGCGGTAGGATTCGTAGCGTCCACTGGCTCCGCCATGACCTGTGTCCATGTTGCAGTACATGTAGAGGGGTGCTGAATTGGTGCGGCGTTCGCGCAGGCGCGCCACCCACTTTGCGGGCTCGAAGTACTGAACTTGGCTGTCGTGCAGCCCCGTAGTTACAAGTAAGGGCGGGTAATCCTGCGCCGTGACGTTGTCGTAGGGCGAGTAGGACTTCATTCGGTAGTAGGCCTCGGGATCGTTGGGGTTACCCCATTCATCGTACTCTCCGGTGGTGAGTGGAATGCTGTCGTCGAGCATCGTCGTGACTACGTCCACAAAGGGAACCGCCGCGATGACACCCGACCAGAGATTCGGACGCTGGTTGATCACGGCACCCATGAGAAGTCCGCCGGCGCTTCCGCCCATGGCAAAAAGTTGTGAAGCGTAGCCTTCGCTGCGAAGCATCTCGCCGCAGGTGATAAAGTCGCTAAAGCTGTTCTGCTTGTGCTCCATTCTGCCCTGCTCGTACCAGGCGCGACCGAGGTATTCCCCACCGCGAACGTGGGCGATGGCGTAGGCCATTCCGCGCTCCAAAAGACTGAGGCGCGCGATGCTGAACGCGGGGTCGACGGTAATGCCGTAGGCTCCGTAACCGTAGAGCAATGTGGGCACGGCACCCTTTCGATCAGCTGGGCCGACCCAACTCATGGGGACCTGGGTTCCGTCCGGAGCCGTCGCCCAAAGCCGGCGCGTCACGAAGCGACTTGGGTCGTAGCCCCCCACCACTTTTTGCACTTTTTTGACCACTTGTTCGCGAGTGACCATGTCAAAGTCAAAGGTCGTAGCCGGAGTCGTCAACGAGGTGTAGACGTAGCGCAACGTGCGCGTCGCCGACGAAGGATTTGAGGCCGTGTAGAGCGTATAGGTCTCCTCAGGCATCGCAATGGCGTATTCAGGCCCCATGGCCGAATCCCATGGGCGCACCATGATGCGCAGCAGTCCACACTCGCGTTCCTCGCGTACCATAAAATCGTCAAACAAATCAATGCCCTCAAGCAGCACGTCGGTGCGGTGCGGAATCACTTCAGACCACTCCCCGGGCTGGTCTTCAGGCGACTGAAACAGTGCAAAATTGGTTCTGCCCCCGAGGTTGCTGCGAATCCACCAGCTGGAAGCGTGGTGGCTCGCCGAATACTCCAAGCCGGGCGTCCGCGGCATGATGCACTGAAAATCCCCAAGCGGTTCTGAGGCCGAGAGGAACCACACCTCATCCACATTCGTGGCCGAGGTCGAAATCATCAGGTACTTCTTGGTTTTACCGCGGTAGACCGTACAGCTGAACGCCTCGTCCTTCTCGTGAAAGACCAGCACGGGCTCACCTTGGGAGTCCAAGGAATGGCGCCAAATCTTATCTACGCGCAGCGTCACGGAATCCTTTGTGGCGTAAAAAAACGTCCGTCCGTCGTCGGCCCACGCGAATGCGCCCGACGTGTCCGGGATTTCCATTGTGTGCTCCTCGCCGGTTGCGATTTCACGAAACCGCAACGTGTACTGCCGACGGCTCACAAAATCCACGGCATAAGCCATGCGCTGGTGGTCGCGGGTCATTACCATCGACGCAACCTGGCAATAGGGCTTGCCCTCAGCCAACTCATTCACATCGAGCACGGGCTGCTCGGGTCCCTCTTCGGAACCCTGAAAGCGCACATGAACGGGGTACTCTTTGCCCTCTTGGTAGCGTGACTGGTACCAGTAGCCGTCCATCTCCACCGGAAGCGATGCCTCGTTCGGATCCAAACGCCCCGTCATCTCAGCATAAAGTAGGTCGACCAAAGGCTTTGAACCAGCCATGCCCTCCTCACGGTAGGCATTTTCGGCGTTCAGGTAGTCAATGACCTCAGGATTCTCTCGGTCATTGAGCCAGTAGTACTCGTCAATGCGAACGTCTTCATGCCGCTCCATGCGGTGCGGACGCTGCGCGGCGCGCGGTTGGTCCATAGTTACTTTTTAAAGCTTGCGATACCCGCTCGCACTCGACCCAGTCCTTCTTTAGACGGGGCATGCGACGGATTGTACTCAATCGCCTTCAAATAGTCAGCTTGAGCTGCGTTCAAATCACCCACTTTTTCGAATACATAAGCACGTGCATAGTGGGCCCTGTAGTTCACCGCTCGTGCCTCAATACTCTGAGTGAAGAACTGGCGTGCTTCGGTGTACAACTGCAGCTCCAAGTGAATGTAACCCAAGTTGTACAGGCTCTCCGCGTCCTTAGGATTGAGTTGGGTCGCCTGAGTAAAGGCTTCTATGGCGGAATTCCAATTCTTCACGCCCAAGTGAAACATTCCCACTTTGTAGTAGACATTGAAGTCGTCGGGGCGCAACGTAGCAAGGCGCTCAAAATAGCTCAATGCCAGTGGATTACCCATAGCCGAATGCATCACGCCAGCCATATCCAAGGCTACTTCATAATTCGGATCTAAATCAATAGCCTTTTGGATGTACGCAAGGGCTACCCCAGTATCACCTTTCTCGTCGCGCACGTTGATTCCCTTGATGAAGTAGGCCGTCGGGTTGTTAGGGTCAATGGCGAGCACCTCGTCCACCACCTTAGAACTCCTAGCGTACTCCATAACTACTTGGTACAGCTCGGCTAACTTGAGCCGACACTCCACATCCTTAGGGTATAGCTCGGCACATCGCTGCCACGCATCCCGAGAAATTCGGGTTTCATTACTCACATAGTGCGCATCACCAAGAACCCGCAATACATCATGATTGCTACTGTCCACGGTGAACGCAGCTTGTGCGTCCATCTTTGCGTAGGGGAAGTTCTTAACCCTAAGATAGTAGTCTGCCCTAGCAACCAGCGCGGTCACGTTCTCAGGATCTTCTTTAAGTACCGCCGTAAGTGAATCCAGTACTCGGTCTTCACCGCCTACTTCGGAATCAGTCTGACCTTCAGGGCTTCCGCACGACGCGATTGCGAGGGCGAGCAGACTAAGCCTTAGGAAGCTTGGCAACAATTTGTGCTTCAATTTCGTCACAGAGTTCGGGATTGTCCTTCAATATTGCCTTCACGCCGTCGCGGCCTTGGCCCAACTTGGTGTCGCCGTAGCTGAACCAGCTTCCGCTCTTTGAAATCACCTCAGTGGCAACACCCAAGTCGATGATTTCGCCCACCTTGCTGATGCCCTCACCAAAGAGAATGTCAAATTCAGCTACACGGAATGGTGGAGCCACTTTGTTCTTCACCACTTTAACCTTAACACGGTTACCTACAGCCACATCACCATCCTTAATTTGGGTAGAACGACGAATGTCTAAGCGCACCGAGGCATAAAACTTAAGAGCGTTACCGCCTGTAGTCGTCTCAGGGTTGCCGAACATTACCCCGATCTTCTCACGAAGCTGGTTAATGAATATGCACGTACAGTTGGTCTTTGAAATTGTACCCGTAAGCTTGCGAAGCGCTTGCGACATCAGACGAGCGTGCAGACCGACTTTGGATTCACCCATCTCGCCTTCGATCTCGGCCTTGGGCGTCAGTGCGGCGACCGAGTCAACCACAATCAGGTCAATCGCCCCTGAACGAATCAAGTTATCAGCAATCTCAAGAGCTTGTTCGCCGTTGTCAGGCTGTGAAATAATAAGGTTTTCGGTATCTACACCCAGTTTTTCAGCATAAAAACGGTCAAATGCGTGTTCGGCATCTATGAATGCTGCAATTCCGCCCTTGCGCTGCACTTCTGCGATGGCGTGCAGGGTGAGCGTGGTTTTACCCGACGATTCAGGGCCATAGATTTCGATGACACGGCCACGTGGGTAGCCGCCAATTCCCAGGGCAATGTCGAGGCCAAGAGAACCTGACGGAATGATTTCGACCTCTTCGACGGCGGAATCACCCATGCGCATCACGGCCCCCTTGCCGTAGGTCTTATCTAGTTTCTCCATTGTGAGGCGGAGCGCCTTGAGTTTGGCTTCGCGATCTTGACTCATTGTATGTGATTGTTAATGGTTTGTGCCAAAAGTAGAGGGGGCCGAAGTCCGTAGTCGTCGGCTAAACGAAAGTACGCGCTTGCCACGGCTGCCGCAACCTTCGTTCATAACTCTCGAGGCGGAATTTAGGCCCCGGCGAGAATCTGCTTGGTCGCCTCTTTGGTGTCCACTTTGGTGATCACGCGCTCAATGCGTCCAGCCTCGTCAATCACGAAGGTCTCGCGGTGTACGCCGTCGTATTCGCGACCCATAAACTTCTTCTTGCCCCACACCCCATAGGCCTGGCAGATGGTCTTTTCGGTGTCGGCGAGCAGAGAGAAATTTAATGAGAACTTGTCCGCGAACTTGCCGTGCGATTTCACGCTGTCGGGCGATACACCAAGTACCGCGTACCCTGCATTCTGTAGTTCTGATTGGCCGTCGCGGAACGAGCACGCCTCAGCCGTACATCCAGGGGTATCGTCCTTCGGATAAAAGTAAAGCACCACCTTTTTGCCGGCGAATTGAGCAAGCGAAACAGTGGTTCCGTGCTGGTCTTGAGCTTCAAAGTGGGGGGCTTGGTCGCCTGGATTAAGATGGGTCATCGGTTTACTTTTTTTATTCTGTTAAAGGTAACGCCGGGGTTTCGACCTTTGTTCCGTGACCAAGAAGCAAAAAGCAGCCTACATCATCGAGCACCTCGAGAACCTGTATCCGGAGGTTCCGATTCCGCTCGACCACTACAGTCCGTTTACCTTGCTGTGCGCGGTCGTACTGTCAGCGCAGTGCACAGATGCCCGCGTCAACACGATTACCCCTACCCTGTTTGCCAAGGCGGACACGCCGGAGGCTATGGCTGCACTGAGCATCGAAGAGATTGCCGGAATCATTCGTCCGTGCGGTTTGGTACCAATGAAGTCCAAGGGACTCAAGGGGCTTTCTGAAATGATTGTGACGCTGCACGGAGGACAGGTTCCGCAGTCGTTTGAAGCGCTTGAAGCGATGCCCGGAGTTGGACACAAAACCGCTTCAGTGGTCATGAGCCAGGCATTTGGAGTCCCCGCGTTCCCTGTGGATACGCACATTCACCGCTTGATGACCCGCTGGGCGCTCACCTCCGGCAAAAGCGTGGAGCAAACCGAAAAGGACGCCAAAAAGCTCTTTCCAAAGGAGCTCTGGAACAAGCTCCATCTGCAAATCATCTTTTACGGGCGCGAGTACAGCCCCGCGCGCGGATGGTCCCTCGAAAAGGACTTCATCACGCGAACCGTCCTTGGAGGTCGGATGCCTAAAGTTTAGCGCAGCAGAGATAGAATCCAAACAAAACGGCCCGGGTTTCCCCGGGCCGTTCTCTTTGGATAAAGTGGTTGCTTAGAGAAGCGACACTTTGAAGGTCTTCACGTCCGTACCCTTGGCTACGCGAACCACGTACATACCGCGGTCGAGGTTTCCAACGAATACAGGAACATTTGCTCCAGCGCGAACCAACTCGCTCTTCACCACCTTACCGGTGAGGTCAAGAACTTCGATTTGGTACTGACCAGTAAGCATACCGAACGATACGTTGACGTAGTCTGTAGCTGGGTTCGGAGCCAATGCAAGTTCAGCCATTGGATTCTCGTCAACGCTCAACATACATGCCGCGGCAACCGAGGCAGGACAGTAAAGTGAACGAACCCACAGGTTGTTGAAGGCAAGAGAATTGCTGTATCCACTGTACCAGCCCGCGGTCGGAGCATTGGGTAGGTAGAAGTACCCTGAACCGCTCAACTTTCCAAAAGTCTGGTCGTTGCGGATAGCGAGGTAGTTTGCACCTTGGTTGTCGTACTGCGTAACGTTAAAGAAGTAGGCGCCGTCGTTGAGGTCAAGCTCCACACCGCGACCAGTAGCTGGGTCAGTGAAGTCGTAGCGAACAAAGGTGCGCGAAACGTCGGCAGCGTCAATTACTTTCTGACCGTAAGCCACAAGCTTGTTCGGGTCAAAACCGTTGGTTCCGAAGGCTGAAGAGTCATAC